>CAJXYI010000004.1 GCA_913063435.1 uncultured Actinomycetales bacterium
GGAGAATGGGCGGTATCCACGCATCCCCGTGCTCGCGATTCCTCAGATCACCTCCACGACAGGGCCCACGACGATCGCCTCCGTGGCGGCCTTCTCTGGTGGCGCATGGGCGGATCTGATCAACGGCAGTGGTGGTCCCACAGGGATGGCGTTCAACGTCACCTTCGACGATCCTGGCAGCGGCCAGCGCATGAGCGGCCCGGCCAAGCGAGTGTCACCCGATGTCGACAAGTCGGTGCTCCGCACGATGTTCCCCGACTCCACCATGGTGACGTCGTATGCAGCTGATGACTACTCCCAGTCGAAGATCCGCTCGGCGAATCTCGGCGGCCTGAACGATGCCCTCAACTCCGCCCAGGAACAGGTGTTCCGTGGCTCAGCAAGGGTGCGACCAGAGGTCACGGCGCTCGTCAGTCCTGACGGTGGGCTGATCGGTGGCTATGCGATTGACGAGTCGACCATGGAGCAGATCGCCGAATCGATCAACGGCCAGTTGAACGCCCAGGGCTATACCGATTCTCCGAACACCTCCACCGAGCCGGGACTGCAGACCGCGATCGTGCAGTTGAAGCAGTTCGCGGCACCGGTCGAAGCGGATCCGACGGCCCCAGCGGTATGGCCGCAGTGGGAGTTCCACGAGAAGTTCTCCGTCCTCGACTCCCACCCGAATCTGCTGCGTCAGATCGGTTTCATCATCGACCTCGAGATCGATCCGGCGGATATGCAGTCCAGCGGTTCGACTCCCGCGACGAGTATTCCGAGGAACGGCGAGGTGCGGATCAATGCGCAATACTCCGCGCCGGGCACCGTAGTTGATCTGCCGGTCGGCGTGCGCTACACATTGACGCCCTCGGACTTCAATGCTCGCTATCGCACCCCACCCACCTCCCCAGGATTCGTCGACATCCGCGGCGATGGCCGCGATTGGCCGATCATCACCAGCGAGGTCGGAGCGGAGGTCATGGCGACGACAGCGCTCGCGACAGGGTTGGCGCGTGCGGAGATCGACGGGCTGCGCACCGAATCGTCGCGCGCTCGTGAAGGGCTCCCGGCTCGCACCAGTTCCGGGGTGATCCTGCTGCGCCCGAAGATGGCCGAGCGTCAGCATGATGAGTTCATCCGGCAGTGGGGGATCGCACAGTCGATCAATTTCGGCTCGAGGGTCGCCCAGGTTCTCGACGCCGAGGAGATGATCATCGGCTACCGCATGGACGTGCGTGTGGCTGGTCTAGGGTCATGGCGTTCACTCAACCTGCGCAACGGTTTCTGGCGCCCCGACCCCGACACCTATGGTGCGGGGCTGGTCGACCTCGGTGTCGATGAGGGGTGGACCGAGCCAGCAGGCATCGGCCCGGGGAACAACACCTCAAATGAATATCGCTACTCCGGTGTGGTCAGCGCGTGGCTGGGCTGGAGTCAGGCGATCGAGCGGCCGGGCGGAGCAGTCGATGAGGCAAGTGAGCCGAACATCATCAATCCGTTCAGCCCGCCGCCCCCGCAGTTCGGCGCGACGATCGACTACAAGGCACCCCCCGGCGGCGCGCAGCTGCCGACACTGCGCTTCGGCACGCTGTATGAGGTGCGGCTGCGCGAGGTGTTCATGGGTGGTGTCGCGCGGGAGTTGAGCGCAACCGCTCCGACGAGCGCGATCCGCAATGTCACCTATCGACGCCATGAACCAGTCGCGTCTCCGGTTGTCTACATCGGCGACATCAAGGGTGAGGCCCCGTACACCTGGGCGCAGACATCGCAGACCTCCGTCATCCGCAGCATGGGCAATGGTGCGGCAGCCGATCCGAGCGAGACCTCGACCCGCTGGCTGACCCCGCCGCGCGTGGCGCCCTGGTTGGTCGAACAGCACGGCCTGCTCGATTCGGGCGGGCGGCCCGATCCGGCGAAGTACTCCCAGATCGCGACGCGTGACGCAGCGAACTACGGCCCGACGACGCCCGGCTACGCCGCCGATGGTGATGTCATCACCTTCAACTGGTCGTCCCCGTCGCAGGGCACGACACCGTTCTATCCCGATCCGCTGGGCTCGGGGGTGTTGATCCGCGGTGTTCCGGTTGCGAGCGGAACGGTGTTCACCGAGGCGAGTGCGAGTTTCGGCGGGTCGTGGCCTGATGTCGTTCCAGTGCAGTTGAATGTCGGTGGCTCGGGGACTCCAGGGGCGACGGTGAGCGGACAGGTTGTCGATCTGCAGGTCGCGCCGGGGCGCACGGAATACCTGCGCATCTCGTGTTCCATTCCTTCTGGCGACCTGAACCTGCTCGATCTGTGGTCGCGGGTGAGCTCCTCGGCGTCAGCGACCGATGCGGCCAAGGGTGCCTACTGGCAGTTGTCCCCGGATCGTCGACTCACCGTGGTGCATGCGGTGAAGCAGCCGGTGAGCGCGCCGTACTTCGACGCGACCGACACTTGGACGGCCGAGCGTGCCCAGGGCGAGACACCGGTCGACCTCGACGGAACGCTTCATCTGGATCAGCCGTCGGTCGAATCCGTGACGCTCACCGGTGAGATCACCTCCGGCATCGATGGTGGTCCCGGCACTCCCGAGCCGCGCATTGAGACCAATGACGCCGGGCAGATCGGGACGGTCAACATCGACAACCCTGCGCCGGGCGGACCAGCTGCGGCAACGGCGTATCCGCTGCAGGCGGTGGTGCAACTCCCTGACACGAAGCGGCGTGATCTCGAACTCACCGCGACGGCGTTCTCGCGTTATGCGGAGTACTTCCGTCAGGCAACTGACGTCACGACCGGCGGTGCAAGCGCAGAGAACACGGTCACTGTGGTGCCGGATTCGACTGGCGCGGCGCAGCCGATCGTGCCGGGCAGCGCGCGCTTGACTTGGGTGAGCGGCGACACCACGGTCACCGGCACCCTCGACATCGACTACACCGAGGATCCCACCGCGGGAACGATCACGCTGCTTCCTGATGGTTCGGTGCCGGCAGGCGCAGCGGTCGTCTCGGGTATCACGACACCGATCACCCTGGCGACCGCTGATGCTCCCTCGACACAGCAGGCCCGCGACATCGTCCTGCCGGCGAGTTCGCGGCCGTTGCAGCCCGAGGTCGCCTCGGTCGTCCCGGCTTGGTCGTGGAGTTCGCCACGCACACCGAGTGTCGGGGGAAGCCCGATCACCTCGACGCGCTCGAGTTCCTCGCTTCGGCTCTATCTCGATCGGCCGTGGTGGTCCTCGGGCCTGGAGGAGGATCTCGCGGTGCTGCTTCGCCCGTCGCGGCGTGGAGCAGCGGTGAAGGACTTTGTCACTCGTTGGGGCGGGGATCCCGCGGTGACCGGTGGCGGCTCGCTGCCCGCGAATTGGCCCGCGGCGCGTCACTTCACCAATGCGGCTGGTTCGGTCTCCAGAGTCTCGATGGCCGAGGACTCCTCGCTGGCGGTCGATCTCGTTCGCTACTCAGTCGGTCGCGAAGCCGCGGATGGTTCGCTCATCGGTTGGGATGCTGAACGTGACCAGTGGTACGTCGATCTCGACATCGACATCGATGATGCGTATCGGCCCTTCGTGCGCCTGGCGCTTGCGCGTTACCAGGCGGGTGCGCCGAGCGAGTTGCGCCTGTCTCCGGTGACCTTGCTCGATGTGGTGCAGATCGATCCGGCGCGCACGGCGACGGTGCAGTTGACGCGCGTCCCGCGGATTGGTGTTCGGGCCCGGGTGACGTTGGCTGGCCCGGCGTACAAGAAGAGCAAGAACGTGAATGGTCCGGGGCGTGCGTTCGTCGTTCATGAGCGACTCAATGCCGATGTTCCGATCTCGGCTGACTCGGCCTACTGGCAGGAGGTCGACCGTGCGGAGTTGACCGCTAGTTACGATAACGCCAGTGGTGAGGGTTCGTGGACGGGTCGGCTCAATCTCGGGTCGGGCGTGACCGGTGGTCGCGATCGCCTGGTGATCGAGCAGTACGAGGAGTGGCGCACCGATGGCCGCCCGAATGCAGCGACCGCCGGGACGGAGACGGGCCTGCGCCTGGTGCATCAGGACGTCATCCCCCTCGGCTGATCCCCATGCCCGTGGGCAGCATCTGGTGACGGATGTGACTTGTGTGACGAATGTGGCGTAGGGATTTCGGTTCGATTGCGAGTCCGATTGAGGGCGTCGCGCGGACGAAACCGGTGGTCTAGGGTCTCGGTTTAGACCGGCGCCCTAGCCGGTCGTGAGTTGTCGCTGCACGAAAGGGCCCGCGTTGTTCCAGCAAGTTCTGCTAGAACTGTTTGAGCGTGTTCGTCGATCGATGGCGTCACCTGGTGCGCGTCGCACGGGTGGTGTGATTGCAGCGATCGCCCTATCTGCGGGCTTCCTCCAGGCCCCGGCGGCCTCTGCTGAGGAAGCGCTTATCGAGCCGCAGATGATCTCCAGCGGCGACACCGACTTTGCGATGGAATTCGACGGGACGCGTCAGTACGGCGTCCCTTCTAACTCTTCTGCGCTGGGAGGGTTTGTCGACTACACAGTGGAGCCTGGTTCAACGCCTCAAACACGACGCGTTCGGATTGGTGCACGATCGTTGCTCTTTCCATGGATTACTTAATCGCAGTCAAGAGCGGCACAGTGCAGTGGATTGCTTACAACGGCGGAACGGGAAGTGGATGGCAGGACACGGGTATTGCGCCCGCACCTGACGCCTGGCATAACGTAGCTCTAGTGCGATCCGGAACTGCAGCATCGGTGTACGTCGATGGACAGTTAGTAGACACACATACTCTCGGAGGGGCTACCGCTGCGTCGCCGGACACCTTCACTGTCGGGACTCAGTACAGCGGCGGGCCCCTGGATCGGTACTTCCCAGGGCGAATTGACCAGGTAAAGGTCTATAACGCGGCCCTGGATGCGGCCGCCATCAAGTCGGACCTACAGACGACAGTATGGGTCTGGGCGGCGTTGGTGGAGGCGGCAATGGTGCGCCCGAGTGGCGCTCCTTGTGGGCAACCCTGCGCAACACCGTCGAAGGGGCTAACGGATATCTCAAGGACCCCAACTGGTCCAACATCGAAGAAGCCGGGCGTCGGCGCCTACGCGGATTTGCGGGTCAGGCGTTCCTGCTTGCTTGCCAACTCCTCGGCAGCAACATCCGAAAGCTCGAAACCTTCATGACACAACGGACCACATCGACTCCAGAGGGCCCGAAGGGTCAAGCCCGGACCAGGCGCCACCGGACCACCCCCGATGTGGCCCACTACCGCCCGGAATCCACAGACCAGCCACTGGCGAGACCGGCTTAGGAACATCTCACTTGCGACGACCTTCGATGGAAGCCGTCCACATGTGTCTCTGAGGGCCCTTGCAGTTTGGAATTCACTCGCTTTGGCCAGGGCATCGCTGAGCTCGCACCCATCCCAACAAGATTGAGCCCCAATAAGTAGGGCCACATCCCTTTCGGGCAGGCCAAAAAGTCTCGTCTGAGGGTTGTGCAAATAGATTGAGGGGCACATGCAAATAGCCCACAGTGTCCGAGGGGGGACTTGAACCCCCACGCCCTAATACGGGCACTAGCACCTCAAGCTAGCGCGTCTGCCAATTCCGCCACCCGGACCGATGGTGCTCCCTGGGGTGGGAGCCATCGGGAAGGATAGCAATCTCAGATCACGCCGCGCACGGCCGCCACACGCCGGGGCATGGGCTGGGTAATCGGTCACCGGATGTCGTCGGATAGGACAGGATGGAGCCATGGAGCAACCGATTCCATCGCCAGCGGAAGACACGGTTCGCATCATCGGGGACCTGATCCGAATCGACACCAGCAATGACGGCACCGATGACGGGCCGGGGGAGATTCTCGCGGCGGAATACGTGGTCGAGCTCCTCCGCGAAGTGGGTTACGACCCGGAACTGATCACCACGACATCCGGACGACGTGCCGCCGTCGCCCTGCGCATTCCGGGCACCTTCAGCGAACAGCCGGCACTGCTGCTTCACGGTCATCTCGATGTGGTTCCCGCAGTTGCTGCGGATTGGACCGTGCCGCCATTCGCCGCTGAGGTGATCGACGACATGGTCTGGGGACGCGGCGCTGTCGATATGAAGGACATGGACGCGATGATCCTGGCCGTCATCCGTTCGTGGGCGCGAGAGGGATACCGGCCACCCCGGGATGTCGTTGTCCTGTTCACCCCGGACGAAGAGGCGGGAGGGCGCCATGGTGCCCACTGGCTCGTGGAGAACCGTCCCGATCTCTTCACCGGAGTGACCGAGGCGGTCGGCGAAGTCGGTGGTTTCTCCCTGACGGTTCGAGATGACCTACGCCTGTACTTGATTCAGACCGCCGAGAAGGGCATCGCCTGGATGCGGCTGACGGCCGCAGGCCGTGCAGGACATGGGTCGATGCTCAATGACCATAATGCCGTCTCTCACCTGGCCTCGGCCATGTCACGAATTGGTAGTCATCGATTCGACATCAGCCTGGGTCCTACCGCGCAACGACTCCTTGCAGAGATCTGCGAGGCCTATGGAATCGACCTGAACGGTAATGAGGTCGACGAGGTGATGAAGCAGTTGGGACCGATTGCCAGGTTCATCGGATCCGGAATGCGCAACACCATCAACCCGACGATGCTCGAGGCGGGTTACAAGGTCAATGTCATCCCTGAGCATGCGGTCGGTCACGTCGACGGGCGCTTCGTTCCCGGCGGACGCGATGATCTCGTCGACACTGCTCGGCGTCTTGCGGGTCCAGACATCGACATCGACATCCTCACCGAGGACGTCGCCCTGGATGTGCCCTTCGAAGGACCCACCATCGAGGCGATGCGCGCCGCGCTGCAGACCGAGGATCCACACGCCCATGCGATTCCCTATCTGATGTCCGGTGGAACGGACGCGAAGGCATTCTCCCGGCTCGGGATAACGGGCTACGGCTTTGCGCCACTGCGGTTACCACCGGATCTTGATTTCGCGGCACTGTTCCACGGGATCGATGAGCGGGTTCCTCTGTCGGCACTGCGTTTCGGTGTCGTGGTTCTCGATCGATTCCTGCGGACCTGCTGACCGACACCTCTGGAACCTCAGTCATCCGGTCCAGGCTGCTTCGCTATCCGGATGATTCGCCGCCGCACCCGAACGGTACGCCGACCATCCGGATAGATGCGATGTCGATCGAGTTCCCAGCGTCCGTATTCGGCGAATTCGGTCAGGACTGCTCTCGCGGTGTCGCGTGACGCGGACCTTGGCAGATTGATGCTCCGATACTCGTAGCTGCGATGCTCATGGCCTGCATCTGCGGATCCGGCGAACTGCACCCGATGACTTCATCATGGGATCATCCCAGGCGCAAGGGCATCGCTATCCCGATAGATCTCTCGCCGAGGCATCCGCTCGAATACCGGGAGGTACGCCAGAAGCTGCCGCTAGGTACTACGCTGCCAAGAGCCGATCGGTCGACGATGAGGGGTGAACCGCAGTGAAGTTGGGAATCAACCTGGGTTACTGGGGGGCAGGGAACGACGCGGAGAACCTCGCGCTGGCACGCGAGGCGGACCGATTGGGCTACTCGGTGGCGTGGGCCGCCGAGGCCTATGGATCGGATGCGGCGACCGTGCTGTCATGGATCGCGGCCCAGACCGAACGCATCGATGTGGGATCCGCGGTGTTCCAGATTCCCGGGCGTACCCCGGCCAACACGGCCATGACGGCGGCCACTTTGGACACGCTGTCCCAGGGACGCTTCCGTCTCGGATTGGGTGTCTCGGGGCCTCAGGTGTCCGAGGGCTGGCATGGTGTCCGATTCGATAAGCCGCTCACCCGCACACGCGAGTATGTCGCCATCGTGCGCAAGGCGTTGGCACGCGAGAGGCTGACTTTCGAGGGGGAGTTCTTCACCCTGCCCCTGCCAGACGGGCCCGGAAAGGCGCTGACACTCACCGTCCACCCGGTTCGAGATCATCTGCCGATCTATCTCGCGGCCGTGGGGCCGAAGAATCTGGAACTCGCCGGCGAGATTGCCGACGGCTGGCTGGCGATCTTCTTTGCTCCTGAATCATCTGCCGATCTGCTCGGTCACATCCGCGAGGGGCGGGCCAAGGCGGGCAAGGACCTCGACGGGTTCGACGTCGTCCCGACCGTGCCTGTCGTGATGGGCGACGATCTGGATGCATGCGCCAACCCGGTGCGGGCCTATGCCGCTTTGTATATCGGTGGCATGGGATCGCGAGAGAAGAACTTCTACAACGACCTGGCAGCTCGCATGGGATACGAAGAGCAGGCCAAGCAGGTCCAGGATCTGTATCTGTCGAAGGACTACGGTGGTGCGGCGGCTGCGGTGCCGATGGAATTCATCGATCGGACCGCGTTGGTCGGTCCGCCCGAACGGATCCGTGACCGGCTTGCCGCCTACGCCGAGGCGGGGGTCACGACGTTGAGCGTGGCCGTCTACGCCGGTGATCTCGAGGAGCGTCTGGCCACCATCCGGCGGATGCCGGAGCTGCTTGCTGAGGCCGGCCTGGCTTCATGATCATCGACGTCGCCCACGAAGACTCCACGAGGAGATGAGCTGGTTCGAGGCGATCGTTCTGGGCCTGCTGCAGGGCCTGACCGAGTTCCTGCCGATTTCCTCCAGCGCGCACCTCCTCGCGATCGCCCAGATCTTCGGATGGTCCGATCCCGGCGCCGCGTTCACCGCGATCACGCAGATCGGTACCGAGATCGCGGTATTGATCTATTTCCGAAAGGACCTGGCACGAATCATCACCGCGTGGGGCAGGTCACTGTTCCACACTGAATACCGGCATCTCATCGATGCCCGCATGGGCTGGTACGTGATCATCGGAACGATCCCGATCGTGGTTCTCGGTTTGGTGTTCACTGATCAGATCGAGACCATCGCGCGCAATTTGTGGCTGACCGCCGCGATGCTCGTCGTTTTCGGCCTGCTGCTCGGGGCAGCAGACCGATGGGGTCGTCGTTCCCGTCCGGTGGATCAGCTTCGCATGCGCGATGCCGTAGCACTGGGCAGCGCCCAGGCGTTGGCTCTCGTCCCCGGTGTGTCGCGGTCCGGTGCCACGATCACGATGGGTCTCACCGTCGGATTGACCCGCGAGGCAGCTACTCGCTACGCCTTCCTGCTCGCGATTCCGGCCGTTCTGGGATCCGGGTTCTATCAAGCGACGCGCATCGTCGACGAGCCCTCCGTGGCGTGGGGACCGATCCTGATCGCTACCGCGATCTCCTTCACCGTGGGATACGCCGTGATCGCCTGGTTGATCCGATACGTGGCCACGAACTCATACTTCCCGTTCGTCATCTATCGACTCGGATTGGCGGGCGTGATCGTCGTACTGCTCATCGCGGGTGTACTGCAACCTCTGTGAATCCCGCTGCCCTAGATCCAGTCCGATCGTTTGAACGCTCGGTAGAGTATGAGGCAGATGCCCGCCATGACAGCGAGCACGAGCGGATAGCCGAAACTCCAGTGCAGTTCCGGCATTTCGTCGAAGTTCATGCCGTAGATTCCCGCAATAGCGGTGGGCACAGCGATGATGGCCGCCCATGCGGCGATCTTTCGCATATCCCGATTTTGCTGCAGATCCTGACGCGCGGTACTGGCCATCAGCATCGTCATCAATGCGGTGTCGTAGGCATCGACCATGTCGTTTGCGCGCAGGACATGGTCGCCAATATCTTGGAAGAATGATTGCAGGGGAGTGGGAATACCCGGTTGGAATCCCTGGGTGAGCCGGGTGGCGATAGGCAGCAGCGGACGAACCGCTCGACGCATCTCGATATTCTCGCGGTTCAAGCGATAGATCCGAGATGCCAGGTCAGCGGGAATCTCTGCGAAGAGATCCTCCTCTATCTGTTCGATCTCCGACTCTATGGATTCACCGACCTCGAGATAGCCGTCAACGGCGATATCAGCAATGGCCCAGGCGACGCTCATGGGCCCTGCGCCATGGAGGTCGGCGTTCTCACGAAGACGTTGTCTAATCTGGGTCGTGTCGAATCCGGTCCCGGTCAAGCGGGTGACCGCGTAGCCGGGACCGATGAAGACGGCAACCTGGCCCGTCTCGACATCTTGGGTCTCGGCGATCCAGATCAAGGATTTGAGGATGAAGAACACTTCATCCGGGCGTGATTCGATCTTCGCCCGCTGCTGAGGCGATACTGCATCCTCGAGAAGGAGATCGTCTAGACCGACGATGTCCGCCACCTGGTCGATCTCCGAATCGCTCGCGTCATCCAGCGATACCCACGCGAACGAGTGACGCCGAGGATCATCCTGTTCGGTCGCGGAGCGCGCAGCTGTCACCGATTCAGCAAGCACAGTCAAGGCATCCGTCGAATGATGCTCACCGCCCTCGGGAGCCGATGAACTGCCCAAAACCGGAGCGGCGATAAGTCGAATCACCCCTCCATTGTGCCGAGAGGTCTCCACTCTGAGTGGCAACTTGTTCGTAATGCCATGCACCACACCATCGAAGGACCGCCTACGCTTGGCCGGGTGACGGTTGTCTTCCTGGTCAGGCATGGACGAACGAGTGCCAACACCGCCGGCGTGCTTGCCGGTTGGACACCCGGTGTTCAGCTAGATGACGTAGGTCGGGAGCAAGCCGCCCATGTCGGGCAGACACTGTCGGGGATTCGCCTCAAACAGATCATCGCCAGTCCCCTGGACCGCACGGTGCAGACAGCGGAGGCCATCTTGGACGCTCAACGGGGGCGCGCCGATATCGCACTCGACGCCAGATTGGGAGAATGCCACTACGGCACCTGGTCGGGAAAGAAGCTCAGCCAACTGAGCAAACGACCGCTGTGGCGGACGATCCAGTCGAACCCTAGTGCCGTGAGGTTCCCCGGCGACCAGGGTGAATCACTCGTTGAGATGCAGTCCCGCGCGGTTTCGGCGATTCGCGAATGGAACGACCTACTGGGAAGAACTGCATCCTATGCGGTCGTAAGTCATGGCGATGTCATCAAATCGATCCTGGCTGATGCTTTGGGTATGCACCTGGACATGTTCCAAAGGATCGTGGTCGACCCCGGCTCCATCTCTGTGATCCACTACTCCGACGGAATGCCGTTAGTGGAACGCATCAACGACCGGATAGGTCCGGGTGCTTCCGTGTCCGAAGCCCCTCGAAAACCCGTCGTCGGCGGTGGTTCCGGGACCGCCGCCAGCCCACGGAACACGGGCTAGACTCGTCGGGTGTCCCGTGATATTCGCATATTCTCCACACCGCAGCGTGTCGTCGTGGGGACCGTCGGTCTCCCCGGGGAGCGAATCTTCTATCTGCAGGTCGACCAGGATCAGTCGCGTGTGTGGATCCGAGTGGAGAAGCAGCAGGTGGCCACACTCGCCGAACAGATGCAGCGGATCGTGGCAACGCTGATGGATCAGGGGATCGACGTCCCACCTATGAGCACCCGAGACGATCGCCCGCTGGACACACCCATCGAGGAGGACTTCATCGCCTCAGCCATCGGACTCGGCTGGGATGAGGACAACGAACGGGTCGTCGTCGAACTGCACGCTCTCGGGGAGTCCGAACCGGCCGACTTCGGTGATGATGACCCCGATGCTGCAGACACCGTGCGAATCGAGCTGACGCTGCCACAGACTGCCTCGTTCGCAGAGCGCACGCAGGCTGTCGTCGCAGCCGGACGTCCGACATGCCCGCTGTGCCAGCTTCCACTCGAGCCGACCGGCCATATTTGTCCACGTGCCAATGGCTACCGTCGACACTCAGCGTAGGAACCGGTGACTTCGAAGACGACCGAGGGAGATCCCCAAGGTCTCGCGAACCTGCTCGCCCAGGCCGACCTGACAGTCGAGGGGCAACTCAGCGGCGCATCGAATGCGACGCTGCTGTGTTGGGTGGATGATCGCCGCAACGATGATCCGTTGAGCGATGAGCCGATCAGGTGCGTCTACAAGCCCAAACGCGGTGAACGTCCCCTGTGGGACTTCCCAACGGGGACCCTCGGGCGACGGGAGGTTGCAACCTACCTGCTAGCGGAGTTGATCGGCTGGGGCTCGATACCGGTCACGGTATGGCGTGAGGATGGTCCGTTCGGGCCCGGCATGTGCCAAGCCTGGATCGAAGCTAATTCAACGCGACCAGCGGTCGATGTTGTGACACCCCGCGAGGTCCCAGAGGGCTGGCGGGTCGTGCTGGAGGCGCAGACATATGACGGCCAGGATGTCGTCTTGGCACATGAGGACTCCGAGGAATTGCAGCGGATCGCGGTATTGGACATCATCACGAACAATGCCGACCGCAAGGGAGGACATGTCTTGCGAACCCCACTCGGGAATCCCCAGGGCATCGACCACGGGCTGGCTTTCCATGTGGAACCGAAGCTTCGCACGGTCCTGTGGGGTTGGGCGGGAGAGCCACTCGATCCTGCGATCCTGCGCGATCTGAAGGCCCTGGTGTCGATCCTGGAGGACAGGCCCCAACACAGCACCGAATTCGGTCACTACATCAGCGAAAGCGAATACAGCGCACTCCTGGGCCGAATCACCCACCTGCACGACACCGGGAGGTTTCCCGACCCCGGACCCGAGCACCCGGCTCTGCCCTGGCCTCCGATGTGAGGATCGCGAACAGGGGATGCTCCGTGGCCGTGGATCCAGGAGATGGCAACTGCATTGAATCGATAGGCTGAGTCAGTGCAGTCGTGGCCGTCACCGGAAATCTCGGATATCCCGGGATCCTCGCCACCGTTACGCCTTTTCGATACCGCTACGGCGATGGTCCGGCCCACCACGCCGGGCGACACGGCTCGGATGTACGTCTGTGGGATCACGCCCTACGACGCAACCCATCTCGGGCATGCCTTCACCTACTTGACCTTCGATATCGTCCAGCGTGTCTGGCGAGACGCCGGTCACCAGGTGCACTACGTGCAGAACGTCACCGACATCGACGATCCGTTGCTCGAGCGTGCCGTTTCACTTGGCGAGGATTGGCGGGAGATCGCCCTCCGCGAAACGGAACTGTTCCGCTCCGACATGACGGCATTGAAGGTCATTCCACCGGACGACTATGTCGGTGCGGTCGAATCCATTCCTTCGATCGTCGACATCATCCACGACCTCAAACGCACGGGTGCGGTCTACGCGGTCGATGACGACTGGTATTTCGATGTGCAGCAGTCGCCGAGGTTCGGTGAGATCAGTGGGCTTGATTCACAGGAGATGGTGGCGTTATCGGCTGAACGTGGCGGAGATCCCGACCGACCGGGAAAGCGACACCCTCTCGATCCGCTGATGTGGCTCGCTCAGCGCCCCGATGAACCGGCATGGGACACGACACTCGGCCACGGTCGACCGGGATGGCACATCGAGTGTGTGGCCATCGCCCTCGACACGATCGGGATGGGATTCGATCTTCAGGGAGGGGGCCGTGACCTCATCTTCCCGCACCACGAAATGGGGGCGGCCCACGCGGCTAGCCTCACCCGGACATGGCCCTTTGCGCGCCATTACGTTCACGCCGGGATGGTCGGCTACGACGGCCACAAGATGAGCAAGTCCCGGGGTAATCTCGTTTTCGTCTCCGCGCTTCTGCGATCGGGCGTCGATCCCGATGCATTGCGTGTCGCCCTGCTCTCGCATAGATATCGCGAGGATTGGGAGTGGATGGATGGTGACCTCGACGCAGCCACCTATCGCCTGGCGCAGTGGCGCGAGGCCGTGCTGAGCCGAGCAACGACAGGGGCGTCGGCTGCGATAGAGCACATGAGACAGCGGCTTGCCGATGATCTCGATACACCTGGCGCCTTCGCCATCCTCGACTCGTGGGCGCGCGCACGCAGTCGCGCCGACGATGACGGCGAACGAGACGGGGCCCAGATGTCCGCCTTCGCCAACGCACTGCTGGGAATCGACCTAGATCGAACCAACGGTCATCGCGTAGTGCACTAACCCTCCGGGGTGTCACCGCGGCGGCGCAGATATCTTTCGAATTCCCGCGCGATGGCTTCACCGCTGGCCTCCGGGAGGTCAACGGCATCACGGGCCTGCTCGAGTTGCCGCACATAATCGGCAACCTCGTCATCCTCTTCTGCCATTTCGTCCACGCCGAGTTCCCAGGCACGGGAGTCTTCGGGCAGGTCCCCCAGGGGAACGGGAACATCGAGCAGATCTTCGACACGTCGAACCAGTGCAAGGGTGGCCTTCGGTGAGGGGGACTGCGCAACATAGTGCGGTACCGCTGCCCATAGGGATACCGAGGGAATCCCTCGCCGATGGCAGGCATCGTGTAGGACTCCGATGATCCCGGTCGGTCCTTCGTAGTGTGATGGCTCGACACCGAGCGCCGCCGCCACTCGACCATCTGTGGCAGTCCCGGTGACCGGAACCGGTCGAGTGTGGGGGCTGTCGGAAAGCAGCGCCCCGAGGGTCACGACCAGGGTCACATCGAGTTCGCCGGCAAGCCGGATGATCTCCTCGACGAACTGCCGCCAGCGCATATTGGGTTCGATGCCGTGAACGAGGATGACGTCCCTCGTAGCGAGGGGAAGCCGGGCAACATGGAGGCGCGTCGTGGGCCAGGTGAGCTCCTTGACACCCGTTTCATCCATCCGGATGAAGGGCCGATTGACCTGGTAGTCGTAGTAGTCCTCGGAATCCAGCTCAGCGAGCGGGGTCGCCCCCCAGACCTCCCGAAGATGGTCGATGGAGTCCGATGCCGCTTCTCCAGCGTCATTCCAACCCTCGAAAGCGCACACGAGAACCGGATCGACGAGTTCAGGGAGCGTCTCGAACTCGATCACCATCCGCCTCCTCTCGATAGCCGACCCGCTCGACGGTGTCCCCATCGGACACCGACACTGGTGTTGTCCGTCTCCCGGCGAATCCAGGCCTCAGCGACACGATGAGTAGCCGTCGCTTCAGCCTACGCGTCCGGGGGCACTACCCTGGCAGCACCATGTCAGTGCCAGATATTTCCCACGCGTTCCTGCGAAGGTCTCAGATGCCAAACCAGTCATCGCTCGCTGATGCCCTCGCCACGCGAGTCGTGATCGCAGACGGGGCTATGGGAACCATGCTGCAGGCTCACGACCTCGGCCTTGCCGATTTCGAGGGTCACGAGGGTTGCAACGAGATACTGAACGTCACTCGACCTGACATCGTCGAATCCGTTCACGACTCCTATTTCGCCGTCGGTGTGGATTGTGTCGAGACCAATACCTTCGGTGCCAATCTGGCCAATCTGGGGGAGTACGGCATCAGCGATCGGATCGCCGAGTTGGCCGAGGCGGGGGCCCGTATCGCCAGGCGATCCGCCGATCGGTGGAGCACACCCGAGAGTCCGCGCTGGGTTTTGGGTTCGATGGGACCGGGAACCAAACTCCCCACCCTGGGTCATGAGAGTTACACGACATTGCGCGACGCCTATGCCGAACAGGCAGCAGGGCTCATCGACGGCGGTGTGGATGCCCTCCTGATCGAAACGGCACAGGATCTGCTGCAGGCGAAGGCCGCGATCAACGGTGCCCGGATCGCGCTTTCGGAGGAGCACCGTCGCATCCTGCTCATCGTCCAGATCACCGTCGAGACCACGGGGACGATGCTGCTGGGAACGGAGACGGCGGCGGCGATCGCCGCTCTTGAGCCGCTGGGAATCGACGTTATCGGTCTCAACTGCGCGACGGGGCCTGCGGAAATGAGTGAACACCTCAGGACTCTGTCCCGTTCGACGCCATTGGGGCTGTCCTGCATGCCCAACGCAGGACTGCCTGTCCTTACCGCCGACGGTGCGCACTATCCCCTCACCCCCGAGGAACTCGCCGATGCGCACGAGGTGTTCGTCCGTGACTATGGACTGGGTCTCGTGGGTGGTTGCTGCGGGACGACACCGGAGCACTTGGCTGCCGTCGTGGAGCGCGTCGGTGGATCGTCGCTATCCGAGCGCGAAGCCCTACGCGAGCCGGCGGTGTCCTCCCTGTATCAAGCGGTACCGCTGCGACAGGAAGCGACGTACTTGTCCATCGGTGAGCGGACCAATGCCAACGGAAGCAAGGCCTTCCGAGACGCGATGCTCGATGGCGATATCGAAGCCTGCATCACGATCGGCAAGGACCAAGTCCGCGATGGTGCACACACGCTGGACCTATGCGTCGATTACGTCGGTCGAGACGGTGTCGCCGACATGTCGACGCTCGCCTTCGAATTCTCGACCGCCTCGACGCTGCCGTTGGTTCTGGATTCGACGGAGCCCGAGGTCATTCGCGCCGGGCTCGAGCGTCTCGGTGGTCGATCCATCGTCAACTCCGTCAATTACGAGGACGGTGATGGTCCAGATTCCCGACTGCGTCGCATCATGCCCCTGGTCATTGAACACGGTGCCGGTGTCATCGCCCTCACCATCGATGAGCAGGGGCAGGCGCGCACCGCGGATTGGAAGGTCGCTGTCGCCGATCGCCTCATTCACCAGCTTCGCGATGAATTCGGGCTGGCTGTCGCGGACATCCTGGTCGATCCGCTGACCTTCCCGATCGCGACCGGCCAGGAAGAGACCCGCCGTGATGGCATCGAGACCCTCGAGGCCATCGATCGGATCACGGCGATGCACCCGGGCGTTGGAACGGTCCTGGGCCTGTCCAACATCTCGTTCGGGTTGAATCCCGCGGCGCGACAGGTGCTGAACTCCGTGTTCCTGCACGAAGCCATGAATCGGGGACTGACAGCCGCCATCGTGCACGCCTCCAAGATCCTGCCCATGAGCAAGATCGACGATGACCAGCGACAGGCAGCGCTCGATCTGATCTACGACAGACGTGAATACGACTCGAGTGGTGTGTGCATCACGGATCCGCTCTCGAAATTCCTCGCGATGTTCGAGGGTGTCGATTCCCGCTCCAGCGCCCAGACCCGTCTCGAGGAGCTTGCCGCGCTCCCTCTCAACGATCGACTGCAGCGTCGGATCATCGATGCCGAGCGCAACGGCCTGGTGGACGATCTCGACGCCGCCCTGCTGGATTCCGATGCACTCGAGATCGTCAACGACACTCTTCTGCCGGCCATGAAGACCGTGGGAGATCTGTTCGCATCAGGTGAGATGCAGTTGCCCTTCGTGCTGGCGAGCGCGGAGGTGATGAAGGCGGCCGTGGCCCACCTCGAACCCCATATGGAGAAGGCGGATGAGGAGGGCAAAGGCACCATCCTGCTCGCTACGGTCAAGGGGGATGTCCACGACATCGGGAAGAACCTCGTGGACATCATCCTGTCGAATAACGGATATTCCGTCGTCAACATCGGTATCAAGCAGCCCATCGGTGCCATCATCGACAACGCCATCGAACATGAGGTCGACGCCATCGGCATGTCCGGGCTTCTCGTCAAGAGCACCGTGATCATGAAGGAGAATCTGGAGGAATTGAACGATCGGGCACTCGCCGAAAGGTTCCCCATCATCCTGGGCGGTGCGGCCCTCACGCGCGCATATGTCGAGCAGGACCTGGCTGCGGTCTACGAGGGGGAGGTCCGCTACGCCCGAGACGCCTTCGAGGGACTGAGCCTGATGGACGCCATCATGGCGGTCAAGAGAGGTGAGCCGGGTGCGACGCTTCCGCAGCGGCGAGAACGACGAGTTCCCCAGCGCGCTTCGGCGGGTCGTCGCGACACTCCACCGGAGTCACAGGAGGTAACCCGTAGCGATACGGCCACCGATAACCGTCTTCCGCAGCCTCCCTTCTGGGGTTCACGGATCGTCAAGGGAATCTCACTCGCCGACTACCAGCCGTATCTGGATCATCGAGCGCTCTTCCTGGGGCAGTGGGGACTGAAGCCCACCCGGGATGGCGATGGATTCGACGCGATCGTCGAACGTGAGGGGCTTCCGCGACTTCGGTACTGGCTCGACCGGATCCACACGGACGATCTGATCACCCCCGCGGTGGCCTACGGATACTTCCCCGCCGTGGCCGAGGGCAATGACCTTGTCATCTTGAATGACGACAGGAAAACTGAGCGCACGCGCTTCAGTTTCCCCCGCCAAGCCCGTGGCAAGCGACTGTGCCTTTCGGACTTCTTCCGCTCACGAGATTCCGGCGAGGTGGATGTCGTCGCATTCCATCTCGTGACCATGGGCGCCAAGGTCGATGATGCGACGAGTGCCCTGTTTGCCGCTGACGCCTACCGCGATTACCTGGAACTGCACGGCCTGACCGTGCAGCTGACCGAGGCTCTGGCTGAAATGTGGCACGCGCGGATTCGCGAGGAGTTGGGATTCGCTGCAGAGGATGATCCGGACATGCGCCAGCTCATCAGCAAACAGGGCTATCGAGGCTCGCGGTACAGCTTCGGGTATCCAGCCTGCCCTGACCTGTCACAGCAGAAGATGCTGATGGAACTGCTCGAGGGTGAACGCATCGGCGTGAGCCTGTCAGAGGAATTCCAGTTGCAGCCCGAGCAGTCGACGACCGCCATCATCGTTCATCACCCAGAAGCGAAATACTTCAACGCCACATGAGTCTTCGAGCGCTCCTGTGGGACCTCGACGGCACCCTTTTGGACACCGAGCATCTGTGGCTCCAGGCAGAGACTGACGTGATGGCCGTCCACGGCTACGAGTGGTCAGCGTCCGACCAGCGACACTGCCTCGGCGGTCCGATCGAACGGGTCACGCGCTACATGTCCGAGTGCATCGCGGATGACACGTCCACGCAATTGCTCGCTGCAGAATTGCTCGATGCCATGGAGCATCACCTGCGTACACAGGACCATGCCTGGCGTCCGGGAGCAGTTGCACTGATCCAACAGGCGCGCTCAGCTCAGATGGGATTGGCGCTGGTCACCGCGTCGCATCGACGTCTGCTCGATGCCCTCGACGTCACCCTCGAACACAACCTGGCCCAGGCTCTCGGTGGTGAGCCGCCGGTCTTCAGCGTGACAGTCGCCGGAGACGAAGTCCATGCCACGAAACCCGATCCGACCCCCTATCTCGAGGCGGCACTTCGGTTGGGCGTGGACATCGACGAATGCGTCGTCATCGAAGACTCACCCACGGGAGTGAGATCAGGCTTGGCCAGTGGAGCACTCGTCGTCGCCGTGCCCCACCTGAATCCCATCGAGCCGGCTCCTCGATGTCGCATCGTGACATCCCTGGAGGACGTGGGCCTGGACACGTTGCGTGCGTGGCATGCCGACAGCTGACAGTACATCGCCGGTTGGCGAGGAAGGTGAGTCGTGATGGAACAGCAGCGCGTACCCGGGGAACTGCGTCCGGGGGACATCGTGCAGTTGACCGATCCCAAGGGCCATCCGCACACGATCACCCTGGAGCCTGGCAAGACGTTCCACACCCACCGCGGTGGTCTCGCGCACGACGACATCATGGCGGCAGGCGAAGGCTCCGTCGTGACGTCGGCTTCCGGCACCCCCTATGTCATCTTGCGTTCCCGGCTGGAGGACTTCACCCTGGGGATGCCCCGCGGAGCCACCGTCGTCTACCCGAAGGACTCGGCTCGCATCGTCGCCGCCTGCGGACTCAGCGAAGGTTCGCGGGCGCTCGAAGCGGGTGCCGGCTCGGGTGCGTTGACGTGCGCGTTACTCACCGCGGTCGGACCCTCGGGACGCCTCGTGTCCTTCGAGCGTCGTGAGGACTTCGCACAGATCGCCGCATCCAATGTGACGCGGTGGTTCGGCCAGCAACCGGCTTCCTGGCAGTTACGAGTGGGCGATCTTGCCGACGCCTTCGCTCCCTCCCTGGGGGGCGCCGATGAGACACCGCTGACAACAGGTTCCTTCGATGCGGTCGTCTTGGACATGCTGGCCCCGTGGGACTGCCTGGACAGTGCCCGTGCGGCGCTGCGGCCCGGTGGTGTCCTGGTGGGTTACGTGGCCACGACCACGCAACTGTCACGATTGGCCGAATCGCTGCGTCTCGCAGGCTGCTGGGTCGAGCCGCGCGCGGAGGAGAGCATGGTTCGTACGTGGCATCTGGAAGGCCTGGCCGTACGTCCGGATCATCGGATGGTCGGGCACACCGGATTCCTCCTCATCACGCGTCGCCTCGCCGATGGAGCGGTTCTGCCGCCGCGGCGAACCCGCCCGGCCAAGGGTGCCTACGGTGCGGATTACACCCCACCCGAGCCGACGGGTTGACGCGGGTGGGATCGCCGGGGGAGATAGCCGGGGAACGTGGCCATCGATGGCCGCGCCCGGCCTCGCTCGTGGGGGAGGCCAAGCCGGGGTAGGGTCGAATGACGTGATCGACGAGGTGAGGTGAGGAACGCATGCCAGGCACGGAACCCGCGGACTCAGCGGCCGTCAACGAGCAACTGCGCACACTTACGGCCCAGTTGCGATCGGTATCCGATCACAACACACGCCTGATGGAGACCCTTCGCGAAGCGCGTGAGCAGATCGTGACACTGAAGGCCGAGATCGATCGACTGGCTGAACCGCCCGGTGGTTATGGCGTCTTCTTGGAAAAGCTCGACACCGGTGTGGCGGATATCGCGGTGTCAGGCCGGAAGATGCGTGTCGCCATCAGCCCGGATGTCGATCTCGATTCGTTACGCCCCGGACAGGAGGTCATGCTCAACGAGGCGATGAACGTCGTGGGAGCCCGGGAGTTCGAGCGCCTCGGGGAGATCGTGATGTTCAAGGAGATCCTCGGCGAGGGAGACCGCGCACTCGTCGTGGGTCGCGCTGATGAAGAACGGGTCGTCGCGCTCGCCGAGCCTCTCCTCGGCCGGACGCTTCGCGCCGGAGACTCCCTGCTCATGGAGCCGCGATCGGGCTATGTCTTCGAGGTCATCCCCAAGTCCGAGGTCGAAGAACTCGTCCTCGAAGAGGTTCCCGATATCGATTACGAGGACATCGGTGGGCTCTCGGACCAGATCGGGCTGATCCGGGATGCGGTCGAACTTCCGTATCTGCATCCGGATCTGTTCCGGGAACATCAGCTCGCCGCCCCCAAGGGGATCCTGCTGTACGGACCTCCCGGCTGCGGCAAGACCCTGATCGCGAAGGCGGTTGCCAGCTCCCTGGCGAAAAAGGTCGCCGAGCGCACCGGACGCGAGGAGGGTCGGTCGTACTTCCTGAACATCAAGGGTCCGGAACTGCTCAACAAGTATGTCGGAGAGACCGAGCGGCACATCCGACTCGTGTTCCAACGTGCTCGTGAGAAAGCGTCCGAGGGCTCACCGGTCATCGTGTTCTTCGACGAGATGGATTCGCTGTTCCGCACCCGTGGCTCCGGCGTGTCCAGCGATGTGGAGAACACGATCGTGCCGCAGCTGCTCAGCGAGATCGACGGCGTGGAGAGCCTGGAGAACGTCATCGTCATCGGCGCGTCCAATCGCGAGGACATGATCGACCCGGCGATCCTCAGGCCCGGCAGACTCGACGTGAAGATCAAGATCGAGCGGCCGGATGTCGAAGCAGCGCGGGACATCATGGGCAAGTACCTCACGCCTGACCTGCCACTGCATCCCGATGACCTCGCTGAGCACGGCGGGTCTGCCGAGGCGGCGGCCGCAGCCATGGTGCAGCGTACGGTGGAGCGGATGTACAGCGACGATGAGGAGAATCAGTTCCTCGAGGTGACATACGCCAATGGCGAGAAGGAGATCCTGTACTTCAAGGATTTCAATTCGGGCGCGATGATCGAAAACGTCGTCGCACGAGCGAAGAAGAGCGCGATCAAGGACTTCCTCGACACCGGGGTCAAGGGCATCCGAGTGCATCACCTGCTCAATGCCTGCATCGACGAGTTCCGCGAGAACGAGGATCTGCCCAATACGACCAATCCCGACGATTGGGCCCGCATTTCGGGCAAGAAGGGCGAGCGCATCGTGTTCATCAGGACACTGATCACCGGCAAGCAGGGGACCTCGGCGGGCCGGTCCATCGATACGGTCGCCAACACCGGTCAGTACCTGTGATGCCCCGATCTTCGGTGGTACGGGCATGAGCGTCCGGCGCGTGATGGGCATCGAGACCGAATTCGGTGTCTCTGTTCCCGGTCAGCCACATGTCAACGCGATGATGACCTCGACAGCGGTCGTCACGGCCTATGACGGTGTCGCGGTGGGCGATCGTGGTGGCGTCAGCAGATGGGACTATCAGGAGGAACACCCGCTGCGCGATGCTCGGGGTTTCGACATGAGCCGCGCGGAGGCCGATCCCAGCCAGTTGACCGATGAGGAGTTCGCCCTAGCGAACTTAATCCTCACGAATGGCGCGCGCCTGTACGTGGATCACGCTCACCCCGAGTACTCCAGTCCCGAGGTGACCACACCCTGGGATGCCGTGCTGTGGGATCGGGCCGGTCAGCAGATCATGGCGGCCGCCGCCCGTGCGGCCACCGCCACCGGTCCGTTTCCGATCAGGCTCTACAAGAACAACACCGACAACAAAGGCGCCTCATACGGTTGTCACGAGAACTATCTGATGCGTCGCAGTACCGCCTTCTCTGACATCGTCCGTGACCTGACCCCATTCTTCGTCACCCGCCAGGTTTTCACCGGCGCCGGCCGGGTGGGCAAAGGTCAGGAGGCCCGCGAACCAGGTTTCCAGATCTCCCAGCGTGCGGACTTCTTCGAGGTGGAGGTCGGACTCGAAACCACCTTGAAACGACCGATCATCAACACCCGAGACGAACCCCACGCCGATCCCGAACGATACCGGCGCCTCCATGTCATCGTCGGCGACGCGAACATGTCGGAGTTCGCCACCTGGCTGAAGATGGGCACCACCTCGCTGGTGCTATCGATGATCGAGGATGCAGCGATCGGCCAGAATCTCGCCCTGCACGATCCCGTGCGCGAGATCCATCTGGTGTCCCACGATCCCAGCCTTCGACATCAGGTTCTTCTCGCTGACGGCCGGCGCATGACGGCGGTGCAGGTTCAGCGTCTGTACTGGGAGGCCGCGCGCGACTACGTCGACCAGCGCGTGGATGTGGCTGCGGATACCGCGACCACCGACATCCTGGACGCCTGGCACGGTGTTCTCGACGACCTCGAGGCCGATCGCTCGGACCTTGACGATCGCCTCGACTGGGTGGCGAAGATGCGGCTTCTCGAGGGATATCGGTCACGAGATGGCTTGGACTGGAACGATGCGCGACTGGCTCTCGTGGACCTGCAGTACTCCGATATCGACGATGCCCGAGGACTGGCACTTCGGCTAGAAGCCGCGGGACGGTTGCGTCGGCTCACCAGCGATGAGCAGGTTCGTCGAGCTATGGCGTTCCCCCCGGATGACACGCGTGCCTACTTCCGTGGTGAGTGCTTGCGTCGCTACTCCGAGGCCGTCGCCGCTGCGTCTTGGGATTCGGTCATTTTCGACATTCCCGGCCACGAGGCGCTCCAGCGAGTTCCCACCCTCGAGCCCGGGAGGGGGACGCGCTCGCACGTCGAGTCCATTCTGGACGCCGCCCCGACCGCCGAAGACCTCTTGGACCTGCTGCGAGCCCAGTAGGTGGTTCCGGCGAGGCCTGCAGCGGGCTTTCCCCATCGCGCCGGCCACCGTGGTCAAGCCTTCGTGGGCATGCCTTCGAAGTCAGGCCTTCGAGGTCAGGCAGTCACCGGCCCGACGGGTTAGGGTGAACCCGTGAGTACCCAAGACCGCGGCCAGCCTCGCCGCACAGACCGGGAAGCAGATCACGATCACGACGATCAGGGCATCGACGAGATCGCCCCCACGTCATCGAAGGACGCATCGGAACTCGATGCCGACGTGGATGCGATCCTCGATGAGATCGACGAGGTGCTCGAGGTCAATGCCGAGGATTTCGTGAAGTCATTCGTCCAGAAGGGTGGCCAGTGAACGCGGAGTTTCCCGGTGGTCTCTCGGCGGCCTTCATCGACCAGGCCACATCATCCTTCGCCGATTTTCTGCGCACCCTCGGGCACGATCCGGCGGCCCGGATCACCGGGGATTCGGCCGATGCAGCAGGCGTCTCCCGATCCGTTCCCCATGGCACCACGATCGTGGCCCTCACGTGCGAGAACGGCATGGTGATGGCAGGGGACCGGCGCGCCACCATGGGCAACGTCATCGCGCAGAAGGACATCGAAAAGGTCTTCGAAGCCGACGAGCACTCGGTGATCGGTATCGCCGGTGCAGCGGGAATCGCGGTCGAACTCGTTCGGCTGTTCTGTGTTGAATTGGAACACTACGAGAAGATCGAGGGCGTTCCTCTCACGTTGGATGGCAAAGCGAACCGGCTGTCCACACTCCTGCGCAACAATCTCGGCCTCGCCATGCAGGGGTTGGCGGTCGTACCGCTGTTCGGTGGATACGACCTCGATTCCCACAGAGGTCGCATATTCTCCTACGACGTGACCGGCGGTCGATACGAGGAACGCGACCATTACGCCGTCGGTTCCGGCTCGACGTTCGCACGAGGTTCACTGAAGAAGCTGTTCCGCCCTGAGATGACGACGGATCAGGCGGTCACCACCGCTATCGAGGCCCTCTACGACGCTGCTGATGACGATTCGGCCACCGGGGGACCGGATATGACGCGGCGCATCTACCCCGTCGTTGCCTCCGTGGATGACGACGGAGTCAGGATCTGGGACGAGGATTCCATCGGCCCCGTTGTGGATCGCGTGGTGTCAGCTCGGATGACATCTCCTGACGGACCGGTCGCTCAACTGCCTCAGTCAGGCGGTGCAGCATGACGGTTCCGTTCTATGTCTCGCCCGAACAGATCATCAAGGACAAGGCCGACTATGCCCGCAAGGGAATCGCCCGCGGTCGGTCGGTCATCGTCATGCAGTACGACGACGGCATCGCTTTCATCGCTGAGAATCCCTCACGCGCCCTGCATAAGATTTCCGAGATCTACGATCGAATCGCCTTTGCGGCGGTCGGCAAGTACAACGAATTCGAGAACCTGCGCGTTGCTGGCGTTCGACTCGCTGACCTCCGGGGCTATTCCTACGCCCGGAAGGACGTCACCGGACGCAGCCTGGCGAATGCTTACGCGCAGACTCTGGGCACGATCTTCACCGAGACTCCCAAGCCGTATGAGGTGGAGATCGTCGTGGCCGAAGTTGGCCGTTCCGCGGCGGAGGACGAGCTGTATCGCCTCACCTTCGACGGATCAGTCGCCGACGAGCACGGATTCGTCGCCATGGGCGGGGAGGCGGAGGGTATCCACGCACTCCTCGCGCGAGATTGGCATGAAAACATGCCGTTATCCGAGGCCATCACCGTCGCTGTGTCTGCACTGTCCACAGCCGAGCAAACCGAGAACGGAACGCCTCATCGAACGGTAGGGCCTGCTCAGCTCGAGGCCGCTGTCTTGGACCGTCACCGAGCTCGACGTACGTTCCGGCGGCTTTCGGTGAATCAACTGGCAGAGATCCTCGGCGATCAGGTTCCTGGGCCACCGACTGCGGGGACAGCCGACTCTCCCGATGAGTAATCTCGACGCGCGAAGGAGGTGTGGGTGAACGTGGATCGGAGAATCTTCGGTCTCGAAACCGAATACGGAGTCACCTGCACATTCCGCGGTCAGCGGCGCCTGAGCCCCGACGAGGTAGCTCGCTACCTGTTTCGTCGCGTCGTCTCGTGGGGTCGCAGCAGCAATGTGTTCTTGAAGAATGGTTCGCGGCTCTATCTCGACGTGGGCAGCCACCCCGAGTACGCGACCGCCGAGTGCGATGATGTCCGCCAGTTGGTCACCCACGACAGGGCCGGGGAACGCATCCTCGAAGGCCTCGTGATCGATGCAGAGGATCGGCTTCGCGACGAAGGCATCCACGGTGACATCTATCTGTTCAAGAACAACACCGACAGCGCAGGGAACTCCTACGGCTGTCACGAGAACTATCTGATCTCCCGGCAGGGCGATTTCTCCAGGTTCGCAGACTCCATGCTGCCGTTCCTCGTCTCGCGTCAGTTGATCAGTGGTGCCGGCAAGGTGCAGCAGACTCCTCGAGGTGCCGTCTATTGCATCAGCCAACGGGCGGATCACATTTGGGAGGGAGTGTCCAGTGCAACGACACGTTCCCGTCCCATCATCAATACCCGAGATGAACCGCACGCCGATGCGGAGCGTTACCGCCGGCTGCATGTCATCGTGGGCGATTCGAATATGAGCGAGACGACGACGATGCTGAAAGTGGGGTCAGCGGACCTCATCCTGCGCATGCTCGAAGCCGGCACCGTGATGCGCGATATGACGCTGGAGAACCCCATTCGTGCGATCCGCGAGATCAGCCACGATCCCACTGGCAGGCGAACCGTTCGGCTGTCCAATGGTCGCGAGCTATCAGCCTTGGATATTCAAACCGAGTACTACGAGTTGGCCCGGGATTTCGCAGACCGCCAGGGGATCGCCACCGATCCCGCATCGATACCAGCGCGAGTGCTCGATCTCTGGGAACGCGTCCTCAAGGCGGTCGACACCGACGACCTCGATTCAGTAGCCACCGAGATCGACTGGGTGATCAAACGGCGACTGCTGGATCGTTACATGGACAAGCACGACCTGACCCTTCGTGATCACCGGATCGCTCAACTCGACCTGACCTATCACGACATCAGCAGGGAACGCGGCCTGTTCTATCTACTGGAACGCCGGGGGATGGCCGTACGAATCACGCACGAGCCCGAGGTCTTCGAGGCAATGAACGTCCCGCCTTCAACGACCCGGGCACGCTTGCGCGGTGAATTCATCAGGCGTGCCCAAGAACGGCGCCGTGACTACACCGTGGACTGGGTCCATCTGAAGCTCAATGACCAGGCGCAGCGCACAGTGCTGTGCAAGGACCCTTTCGCGAGTGTCGACGAACGTGTGGACAAACTCCTGGCCTCGATGTGATCGCCTGGGACAGACACCTGTTCGCCGGAACTTCACTCGATGTTCGACTCGCTCACCCTCGGGAGCCCGGCTGAGGGCCGGTAGATCACCTCGCATGGGATAGCCTCGAGGCGTGAAAAGACTGACCTCGACAGCGGCACTGGCCGCCAGCGCGCTATTTATGACCGTGACCGTCGCAGCCTGCGGAGGCAACGACGATGGCGGCGCCGACGGAGCAACCGGTTGGGCCGTGAGCGACTGCACGCAGCTCGTCGAACCCACGAACGCGGATCAGCCAGCCGAAGGCTCCACCGTCGAGGGAACCGTCGCTGTCGCCGGTGCGATCGACACCGCCCCCATCGTCTCGATCCAAGGCGATGCCACTCCGGCGACATCGCTGTCAACGACGGATCTCATCCCAGGCTCCGGGCAACCTGTCGCTGCCGGCGCCGAAGTCACCGTGCAGTACTGCGGGGTGGGACTCACCAGCCGACGGGTCTTCGACTCATCGTGGTCGCGCGGTGAGCCCATCACGTTCCCGCTCGCTGGAGTCATCGCCGGCTGGCAGGAGGGAATCCCGGGGATGGAACCGGGCGGGCGCCGCCTGCTCGTGATCCCCGGCGATCTGGCCTACGGCGATAATCCACCGCCGGGATCGGGGATCCTTCCCGGTGAGACCCTGGTGTTCGTCGTCGACCTGCTCAACACGCCGTGACAGGGCAGTGATCAACCCAAGACAACGACCAGCACGCTAGGGAGAGCGAAGCCATGAGCAACTCCATGGGAGACAAGCCCGAGATCGACTTCATCGATGGTCCACCGCCGACCACCCTCGTGATTTCCGACATCGTGGTCGGTGATGGTCAAGAAGCGGCACCCGGCGATCAGGTCACCGTCCACTACGTCGGGGTCGACTTCGAGACCGGCGAGCAGTTCGACGCCTCCTGGGACCGAGGCGAGACGATCCGATTCCCCCTGGCTGGCCTCATCGCGGGATGGCAGGAGGGAATCCCTGGCATGAAGGTTGGCGGTCGTCGTCAATTGGTCATTCCGCCGGCGCTGGCCTACGGAGAATCGGGTTCCCATCGTCTCGCCGGTCGCACACTCGTCTTCGTCATCGATCTGCTCGGGGTCGGCTAGGCCCGATCGACCGTCTTCGATGGCGAGGCGGGGAGACGACAGGGAGGCGAATGGACCGCACCGAGCGACTGTTCAACCTCGTGCTAGCGCTGACGTCGAAAGCACGGCCCATTCCGCGGGAGACCCTACGCTCGCTCATCGAGGGATATGCCGACTCGACATCCGATGCGGCCTTCGAGCGGATGTTCGAGCGGGATAAGGACGAGTTGCGCTCGCTGGGTATTCCGGTTGAGACGGTGACGACCGGTGAGGGCGAGGTGCTCGGTTACGTCATACCCCGCGATGACTACCGACTACCTTCGATTCGCTTCACGAATGCCCAGTGGTCGCTCCTGGGCGTTGCCGCTCGCGCATGGTCGCAGGCGGCATCGGCCGAGCCTGCGCGAAGTGCCGTCCGCAAACTCGAAGCGGCGGGAGCAGTCGATGGCACACCGACTACAGGCACCACTGAGATCGTGGCATGGCAGGTTCGTCCCGAGGAGGGCGAACAGTGGCTGCCGACCCTGTGGGGTGCAATCCGTCGTCGTTCACGTGTGGGATTCGACTATCTCGGCCTCCGCGATCAGGTGTCGTCATACCGGTCCGTCGACCCATGGAGCGTCGTAGGCCGCCGTGGCGGGTGGTATCTCATCGGCTTCGACACAGACCGCCTGGCTCCTCGAGCATTCCGACTATCGCGTATCACGGGGACTGTCACAGCATCCGGCCACATCGCGGAGTTCGACATCCCCGAGCATGACGCCGATGCGATCCTCGGGGGCGCGGAGGTCGACGAGCAGGCGACCGATGCCTGGATCGCTGTCGCCGTCGGCGGGGGAGCCCGCCTGCGCTTGACCTCGGTCGAGGCAGTACCGGGAGAAGAGCCGCGTCTGGGCGATATCCCCGACGGCTTCGATCTCGTGCATGTCGCCAGCCGTGATCTGGGTTCGCTCGTCGCCGATATCGCCGCGCTGGGCGAGCGTGCGAAGGTCATGCATCCACCCGAGATCGCCACGATGGTCCGAGAGCATCTGGGCAGGGTGTCCATGGCCCATCAGGAGGATCCCGAACAGCCGATGGGCAAGCCGTGACGGCCCCGAGCACCCAGCGGCTGGCCCGGCTGCTGTCACTCGTGCCGTGGTTGACACGTCATGAAGGGGTGACGATCACCGAGGCCGCAGAACACTTCGGCGTCACCCCGGAGCAGTTGGAGAAGGACCTGTGGCTCGTCGTGTGCTGCGGACTACCCGGTCACGGACCCGAACAACTCATCGACATCCAATTCTGGGATGACGATGGCCATATCGATGTGGTGGATCCGCAGACTCTCGTCGCCCCCGCCCGATTGACCGTCGAGGAAGCCGCAACATTGCAGGTCGGCCTATCGATTCTGCAGACCCTGGCCACCGGTGACGAACACGAGCTGATCGAGGCCACGATGACGGCGTTGACGGAAGCGACAGCATCGCTGGTGCCGACCGCACCGGGCCTGGCGAGCACACATGTCGGGATGCCGATACGTACCGATCTCGATAGCGACCCCGCGATCATGTCGCTGGTCGCCGGGGCGGCACGCAAGGGTCAACCATTGGAGATCGAGTACTACGCCGCGACGTCGGACACGGTGTCTCGACGGTTGATCTGGCCGCAGCGGATCATCGTCTCCAACACCGTCGCCTATGTGGAGGCCTGGTGTGGCAGTGCCGGAGATATCCGAACGTTTCGCACCGATCGTATTCGCAGTGCACGAACCGTCGACGATGACGGATCAGCCGGGACGGCGACCCTCGAATCGAGGAGGGTCGAATCACGATCCGGTACCGAGGCACTCGAGGTCGATGTCCGCATTCACCGCAACGCACGCTGGTTGGTCGACTCCTATGACTTCACCGTCTCCGGCGATAGCGATCTCGGCTCAGCGTGGGTGAGTGCCTCGATCAGCGTGTGGAACCAGCGATGGTTCATCCGGTTGGTGCTGAGCATGGGTGGCGACCTGGTCGTGGTCGCCCCCCAGGTCCTGCGCGATGCCGTCCGTACCGCGGCCCAGGAGGGGATAAGGGCAAACGCCGGGTAAAGGGCTGCTGACATCGCAAACGCCGGGCAACGGGCCGCCGATTGGCCAGCGTTTGTGAACTCAGCGACCGATTAGCCAGCGTGTGGGACCAGCGATGGTTCATCCGGTTGGTGCTGAGCATGGGTGGCGACCTCGAAGGCACGGAAACGTCCGAATGGCGGACGGAAACTGGGGGCATTGTCCGACGCTCCCTCACCGCCGTTGACGAGTCCCGGACCACCGACTAGGCCTACACCGCTCTCAAGCGAGGGCGGCCGAGGCGACGAAAGACCCCTTCGTGGCGCGCGGAAGGGGGGGAGAGGGCTAGCATGGGTCCACCCGCAAGCTATGACGCGAAAGGCTGCGCCCATGCCGTTCAACATGAAGCCCTGGGAATTTCTCCTCATCGTCGCGCTGATCCTGCTGCTGTTCGGCGCCAAGCGTCTTCCGGATGCAGCCCGTGGCCTCGGTCGGTCGCTGCGCATCTTCAAGGCGGAGACCAAGGCCATGCACGATGATGATGCCGGCCCCGGTGACGCCGGCGAGACCAGCGCACCTGCTGCACCCCCGGCCATCAGCCAGAACACCGCCGCGAGCGCCCCCGAGCAGCAGCAGCCGTCGACCACGCCAGCACCTGAGCGCACCGAGACCTAGGCCGTGGCTGCTCCACCCCAGGCCGAATCACGGGGAGGGCGTCGGCGGGGGCGGTCTTCAAAGCGCAGTTCCGATGCTTCGATGCCGCTCGTCGAGCATCTTCGCGAGTTGCGCACGCGATTGGTCAAGTCGGGCTTGGCCATCGTCGCCGGAATGGTGGTGGGATGGATCTACTACACCCAACTCTTCGCATTGCTGGCCCGGCCCTTCGAGAACGTCGTTGCGGCCGCGCAGGCGGAGGGACGAAACGTCACCCTCGCGTTGACCGGAGTCGCCGATCCGTTCGTTCTCCAGGTGCAGATCGCCGCGTTGGCCGGACTGCTGCTTGCGTCGCCGGTCTGGCTCTATCAACTGTGGCGGTTCGTGACCCCGGGGTTGCATCGGCATGAGCGTCGCTGGGCGATCGGCTTCGTCGTCATCGCGGTCCCGCTGTTCGCAGGGGGAGTGTTCCTGGCCTACACCGTCTTGCCCTATGGCTTGGAGATTCTGTTCGGATTCACCCCGGACAATGTCGAGAACATCGTCTCCGTCGACCGTTACCTGTCCTTCTTCATCCGCATCGTCTTGGTCTTCGGTGTCGGCTTCCTTCTGCCGCTGATGCTGGTGCTGCTCAACTTCGCCGGGGTTCTCACCGGGCAACGCCTGCTGTCGTGGTGGCGCTGGCTTATCTTCGGCGTCTTCGTCTTCGCCGCGGTGGCGACCCCCACCGGTGACCCGATCAACCTGGCGCTTCTGGCCGGTCCCATGCTCATCCTGATCGTGCTAGCCGTGGGTATTGCCCTGCTCAATGACCGACGACGAGCCCGCAGGGCCGGTGCGGAAGGTCGATACGACGCGTGGGATGACGACGAGGCCTCGCCACTGGACACGTCACCCGATAGTCGGCCGTGAGTGAGCGCCACGCCACGGTCTTAGTGAACCGGGGCGCGGGATCAGGCCGGCGACTAGGCGAGGTCGCCACGCTGGTCAAGGAACTCACGAACCGCGGGTGGCGGGTTTCGATTCTGATTCCCGCCACACGACAGGACGTCGTCCCCTCCATCGACCGCGCTGTGCGAGCAGGTACCCACTGCCTGATCATCGCGGGAGGTGACGGAACATGGCATGAGGCCATTCAGGCGCAACACATCCTGTGTCCGACAACTGATGACACAGCGGTCGACACCCCTGGTCATGCGATCCCTCTTGCGCTGTTGCCGATCGGAACGGGGGACGATAACGCTCGCAGCTTTCACCTGCCGATCGCAGACCCGAAAGCCACAGCCCATCTCGTGGATATCCAGGCGACACGAACAATCGATCTCGGCCTCGTACACACAGCTGATAGCAGCCGTTGGTTCAGTGGCGTACTCTCAGTCGGATTCGACAGCCAGGTCAATGCTCGGGCTAACGGCTATCGGCGCCTACCCGGGACCTTTCGCTACCTGGTGGCGGCGGCACGTGAACTCGCGCACTTCTCGCCCTCGGACTATCTCGTCACCACATCGTCAGGGTCACAACGTTTCACCTCGATGCTCATCGCTATCGGCAATGGCGGCTACTACGGGGGCGGCATGGCGATCTGCCCGGATTTCTCCCACACAGATGGTCAACTCGATGTCACGATCATCGGCGCCCTGCCACGATCGCGATTCGTCGCCACACTGCCTTCGGTCTATTCGGGAGGGCACATCCGCCATCAGGCCGTGACGGTACTTCGCAGCGATGTGATCGAGATCGAGGCGGAGGGTCAGCTCGTCTTCGCCGATGGTGAACCCGTAGGGACTGTGCCTATTCGAGTCGAGTGCGTGCCTCACGCGCTGGCGATCATCGCCCCGTAGGCTGCGGCCATGGCCTCTCCGGCGCAGCGTTATGCAGCCGCCCGTCGCCGGGGAACCGGTGGACTGGGTGATTTCGCCTCCGGTTACCCCTTCGGACTGGACGAGTTCCAACTCTCGGCATGTCACAGCCTCGCCCAGGGCAATAGCGTTCTCGTGGCCGCACCCACCGGTGCCGGCAAGACTGTCGTGGGGGAGTTTGCCGTCCACCTGGCCCTCCGCGCGGGAGTCAAGTGTTTCTACACCGCTCCCATCAAGGCTCTGTCGAACCAGAAGTTCCACGATCTCGTTGCTCGCTACGGGGCAGACACCGTGGGTTTGCTCACCGGCGACAACAGCATCAACGGTGATGCTCCGATCGTCGTCATGACCACGGAGGTCCTGCGGAACATGATCTATGCCGGTTCCGTCACGTTGGACAAACTGGGCTATGTCGTCATGGATGAGGTGCACTACCTCGCCGATCGCTTCCGCGGCGCGGTCTGGGAGGAGGTGATCATCTCACTGCCGAGAACGGTGCGGCTGGCTGCCCTATCTGCCACGGTTAGCAATGCGGAGGAATTCGGCGAATGGATCGCCGCCGTTCGAGGCGACACGGAGGTGATCGTCGACGAGATCAGACCGGTGCCCCTATGGCAACAGGTGATGGTGGGGAATCGACTCTACGATCTGTTCGTCGACGATGGTCAAACCGTGGTCAATCCCGAACTCGTCCGTCTGGCCCGCGACAGCGAGCGTTGGGAGCGTCATCGTGGCGGCGATCGACGACGCGGACGAAGCTCCCGCAAGGACCGACGGACTCCCTGGCGCAGCGACGTCGTGGCGAAACTCGACTCCGATGGTTTGCTCCCGGGTATCACGTTCATCTTCTCCAGAATCGGATGCGACGCGGCGGTTCGTCAGTGCCTGACGTCGGGTCTCTCGCTTACCCAGTCCCACGAGCGGGAACTCATCCGCCGCATCGTCGAGGCACGCACCATCGACCTACCCCATGAGGATCTCGCGATTCTGGGTTATGACGATTGGGTCGATGGGCTGATGAAGGGTGTGGCTGCGCATCACGCAGGGATGATTCCCCGGTTCAAAGAGGTCGTCGAGGAGTTATTCCAGCAGGGGCTCGTTCGAATGGTGTTCGCAACGGAGACTCTCGCGCTGGGCATCAATATGCCGGCCCGGACTGTCGTCCTGGAACGGCTGGTCAAGTACAACGGTGAGGCCCATGTGGACATCACTGCGGGGGAGTACACGCAGTTGACGGGTCGAGCCGGTCGACGCGGTATCGATGTCGAGGGCCATGCGGTCGTGGTGTGGCATCCGGATCTCGATCCCGCAAGCCTGGCCGGTCTGGCATCGACACGCACCTACCCGCTTCGGTCGAGTTTCCGGCCGTCCTACACGATGGCCGTCGGCCTAGTGGCTCGAATGGGCAAGAGTCGTGCTCGTGACCTATTGGAGACCTCCTTCGCCCAATTCCAGGCTGATCGTTCCGTTGTGGGGCTTGCCGCAGCCATCCGCAAAGAGCAGGCCACGGCACAGGGATACCTATCCGGGCTGTCATGCCATCTCGGTGATTTCGAGGAGTATTCCCGGCTGCGCCACGAGTTGTCACAGCGCGAGAAATCCATCAATCGTGAGCGCGGTCAACAGCATCGTCTGGATGTCGAGCAGGCGCTGCGATCATTGCGAATCGGGGATGTGATCACCGTCCGCAGCGGACGGCGGCCCGGGCCCGCGGTGGTCGTCGCCGTGGACCACCCCACCCAGGGCCCCGCTCACCCCACCGTGGTGACACTGGACCGTCGCATGCGCCGTATTTCCGCTGCTGAATTCTCCGATCCCATCGTGGTCCTCGACCGGTTGAAGGTTCCGAGGAGCTTCTCTTCGCGGTCAGCTGTCGACCGCCGAAATCTTGCTGCTGCATTGCGTGACCGGACCCGCTCCACGGGCCACACCACATCGAAGCGTCGCCCTCGGGCGGAAGACGACGAGATCCTCCGGCTGCGCGAAGCGGTGCGTCGACATCCGTGTCATGGCTGCGATGACAGGGAGCAGCACGCTCGAATCGCGGAGAAGTACTGGCGTCTGCAACGTCAGATCGAGGGCATGGAACGCACCATCGGAGACAGGACGCACACGGTCGCGCGCCAATTCGATCACGTCTGCGATGTTCTTACCGAGTTGGGCTATCTCACCGGTACCGGCGATAGTACGCGAGTGACGGCGGAAGGCAGTCTGCTCGCTGGCCTCTATACCGAGAAGGATCTGCTGGTCTCCGAGTCATTACGCCGGGGACTGTGGTCGGATCTGGACGCCATCGGACTCGCAGCCGTGGTCAGCGGAATGCTGTTCGAGTCACGGCAGTCGGCAGAAGCCCCTCGGTTGCCCAGCGGTCCGATCCGCAGAGCAGTGCATGACACGGCAGATCTGTGGGCCACGCTTCACGCGATGGAGAAGGCGCATGGGCTTTGGTTCCTTCGCGAACCGGATTGGGGATTGGTCGACGTCCTCTTCCGATGGGCTCGCGGTTCGAGCCTGACATCGGTCCTGACAGACAGTGAACTCAGCGCCGGCGATTTCGTTCGATGGACCAAGCAGGTCATCGACCTGCTCGGTCAGATCGCCGACGCCGCACCTGAGCCCATCGCGCAACGCGCACGTGAAGCAGCAGGCCTCATCGATCGCGGCGTGATCCGGTATTCCTCAGCCCCCTGATCGTCACGGCGCCTCGACCGATCCTGACGCGGGGTGATCGCCACCCCTCACATTCCTCGCGGTTCGTGACCCCACGCTGCCAGCACCCGATCGACTGACGCGACCACCCCGAGATCATCACCGACCTCACGTACCTGGTCCGCCTCGATGCTCGGCCTCGGAGGCAGATCTGGAACAGCTGGTCGGTCACCGAGCACGGTGATGGCCATGCTCGCCTTGATGACCTCCTCATTCTCGACGATGGCCGCTGCGATACGCCCAGTCATGGGTGGTAGGCACGGTTGCGCAGCAGCGTCGATCAGGGCTTGCACATCCGGGAATGCGTGCACGAGCGCCACAGCCGTTTTCGCACCGATCCCACGCACCCCGGGCAGCCCATCTGATGGGTCGCCTCGCAGGACGGCCATCAAAGGATAGGCCTCGGGTGCCACCAGGAAGCGTTCTCGCACTCCCTCGGGATCGAGTGCGACCCAGGGCCGGCCGCCCCGGGACTTCGACGTTCCACCGGTGTAGAGCATCGTCGTTCGATCATCGACGAGTTGAACGAGATCGCGATCCCCGGATGCGATGTCCACCGTGTCCCCGGTCCGGACATGACGCCGCGCCAATGCGGCGATGACATCATCGGCCTCGCATTCGGGCGCACCGATCACGTCTATTCCCAGCAATACTGACAGACGTGCGATCCACGGAACCTGTGGAGCGAGCGTGTCCGGGACGACCTCCGCATCATCACCCGCCCCGGTCGATGACCCATCGATCGTGTCGAGTCGATGAGCCTTATAGCCGGGCACCAGATCGACTCGCCACTGCGGACGCCAGTCGTCATCCCAGCAGGCTACGACACGATCGGGTTCGCGGGCCTCGATGAGGCGGGCGAGGGTATCGAGGAATCCACGGATGGCATTGACCGGCTGGCCCGCGGGTCCGACGATCGAATCGGGAAGGGCGTGATACGCCCGCCAGTACAGGGAGGCTGAGTCCAGCAGAAGCAGGTGCACAGCCCTAAGGGTGCCCTATGAGCGCGTGCTCGTGGACGAGGCTGTCACCCACATGGGTCCTCTTGGCTTCCCCAGGTGCCCACGCGCGGCACAGAAGGGTCCACGGCGCTACCGTGGGACGATGGAGATGCGCAGCGACGATCTGAGGATGCGATTGGCCCAGGCTGGGACTGCTGCTGCGGCTGCCGGGCTCGACGCCATCGTGGTGACACCGGGGGCGAACCTGGTCTATTTGGTGGGCTACGACGCCGTCCCCTTGGAGCGCATCACCGCACTCGTGATCCCCGCCGTGGGCGAGGGCTTCCTGCTGGTGCCACGCCTGGAGAAACTCGCAGCCCTGGCGAGTCCGGTCGGTGAACTCGGCATCCCGGTCGTCACCTGGGATGAAGCGGACGATCCCTATCGGATGATCGCCGACCGGCTGGGCGGCATCGACACGATCGGTATCGCCGACGACATGACGGCTGACAAGGTCCTGCGTTTGCGTGACGCCATGCCACAGGTCGAACAGAGATTGGCCGGCGCCGCCCTCGATCGATTACGCCAGCGGAAGTCACCCGCGGAGATCGAGGCGCTGAGAGAGGCGGCTGCTGCGATCGACCGGGTACACGCCCGCATTCCACAACTGCTGCAGGTCGGTCGAACCGAAGTGGAGGTGGGCGCGGATATCGATCGAATGATTCGTGAAGAAGGACATGCCATGGTGGATTTCATCATCGTGGCGTCGGGGTCGAATGCGGCCAGTCCGCACCACGCCGTGAGCGATCGCGTGATTCAAGCCGGTGAGCCGATCGTGATCGATATCGGCGGGACCATGCCGTCGGGATACTGCAGTGATTGCACCCGGACGTACTCCATCGAGCAGCCGCCACAGGAGTATCTTGATGCCTACGATCGACTGCTCAAGGCGCAGCAGATCGCAGTCGATCATGTGCGGCCGGGGGTCACTGCGGGTTCGATCGATTCACGGGCTCGCGAGCATCTCGGCGATCTCGCCGAGTTCTTCATCCACCGCACCGGCCACGGTATCGGCCTCGTCACCCATGAGGAGCCGTACATCATGGATTCGAGTGACGTGCTGATCGAGCCGGGTATGGCGTTCAGTGTCGAGCCCGGCTTCTATGTCGAGAATCTGTGGGGAGCACGCATCGAGGACATCGTGGTGTGCACCGATGACGGTGTCGAATCCTTGAATACCCGACCCCGGGAGCTGTGTATCGTTCCCGCAGGCGCAGGCGCAGGCACAGGCGCAGGGTCGGGGGAGCAGACGTGACGGTCTCGTCTCTCCCTGAGATGGCCGACGCGATCACCGATCCTCGGGTGTCAACGGTCGATCGCGCAGCCGACAGTGACGAGATTCGAGCTCTGTTCGACCTCGTTCGAGAACTCAACCGGGACCTGCTCGTCCCGCGCGTGGATCAGGCGGAGGCCACGGGAAGCTTTCCGCGGGACATTCTCCACACCCTAGGTGCGGCGGGACTCATGTCCTTGGCGTATCCGGTCGAGATCGGCGGCGGCGGTCAACCCGCTTCGGTTTCGCTGCAGGTTCTCGAGGAGCTCGCTACCAGTTGGCTCAGCATCGCAGTGTCCGTCAGTGTGCACTCCCTGGCCTGTTTCCCACTCGTGCATGCCGGATCTTTGCAGCAGCGACAACGGTGGTTGGACCAGATGCTGTCGGGGGAGAGGCTGGGGGCGTACTGCCTTTCGGAGCCGGATTCGGGTTCTGACGCCGCGGCATTGACTACGCGAGCGACGCCGACGAACGGGGGCTACCGGATCAGCGGACGCAAGGCGTGGATCACACATGGGGGAGAGGCCGAGTTCTATCACGTGATGACGCGCACCGGTGGGGATGGCCCGGCCGGTATTTCCTGTTTCCTGATCGATGCAGAGACGCCGGGTTTGTCGGCTGCACCGCGCGAACGCAAGATGGGAGCCTGGGCATCCCCGACTGCAGCCATCATCCTCGATAACGTGACCGTCACCTCCGATCGGTTGATCGGCGACGAGGGCCAGGGCTTCGCCATCGCGATGGCAGGGCTCGATGCGGGCCGGCTTGGAATCGCAGCCTGCGCCGTGGGGTTAGCCCAAGCCGCACTCCAGGCCGCGGTCGCCTACGCGACCCAACGACAGCAGTTCTCCCAGCCGATCGCAGATTTTCAGGGCGTGTCGTTCCTGCTGGCTGACATGGCAACCGCCGTGGAGGCGGCGCGATCGCTGTATCTGGCGGCAGCCGATCGAGCCGATCGCGGGCTGCCATACAGCGCACAGGCCGCAATGGCGAAGCTGCTGGCCACGGATACCGCGATGAAGGTGGCCACCGACGCTATTCAGATTCTCGGGGGATACGGGTACACCCGAGATTTCCCTGTCGAGCGGTTCTTCCGTGAAGCGAAGATGCTGCAGATCGTCGAGGGGACGAATCAAATCCAGCGGATGGTGATCGGCCGACACCTCACCGGTGTTCGCCGGTGACCCGCGCGAGCCTGCCCCCAACGCTGCCTCGTCGCTTTCTTCTGACGGGCGGTCATGTGTATTCGCCTGTGGACCCCTTCGCGACAGCGATGATGGTCATCGATGGAGAGATCGCTTGGATCGGATCCGATGCCGGTGCCCTCGTCCACCAGGATTCCGTGGAAACCGTCATCGACCTTCGAGATTGCCTGATGACTCCCGCGTTCGTCGATGCGCATGTACACGCCACGGCAACAGGGCTAGGCATCATCGGACTCGACCTGTCCCAGGCCACCAGCTGTCGCCAGCTGCTCAATGACTTGCGAGATTACTGCGCGAACCTCGACCGCTCAGCGGTGGTGTGGGGTCATGGCTGGGATGATTCACGATGGCCGGATGACCCACCGACGCGAATGCAGATCGATGAAGCTTCCGGAGGTCGTATTGCCTATCTCAGCCGCATCGATGTGCACTCCGGGCTCGTTTCATCGGAACTGCTGCATCGATGTTCGGGTATCGAAGGTGTTCGGGGATTCGACGCTGTCGGCCCACTGCGAATGGACGCGCATCTCAAAGCCCGCACCTACGCCTTCGACGCACTCCACCCCACACAGCGACGGAACGCTCAAATCGCGGCACTGCGCGAAGCCGCAGCACACGGAATCGCATCCGTACATGAAATGGCCGGACCGGGAATCAGCAGTGCGGAGGATCTGCAGTCTCTGATCGCCCTCGACTCCGATCCGACGCAGCCGGAGGTCGTCGGCTACTGGGGTGCGCTCCAGGCTATCGACGAGGCCCGCGCACTCGGCGCCATCGGCTGCGCCGGCGACCTTTTCGTCGATGGTTCGATCGGCTCGCACACCGCCTGCCTACGCATGCCCTATGCCGACGACTCCACGACCTCCGGGGTGTCGTATCTGACTGCGGACCAGGTCGCAGCGCACGTCGTCGAGTGCACGCAGGCCGGATTGCAGGCCGGTTTCCACGTCATCGGCGACGCAGCCATGGATATCGTGTGCGGTGGCATTGTCGAAGCAGGTTCGATCATCGGAGCAGCGACACTCCGCCGTGCCGGTCATCGACTCGAACATACCGAAATGATGGATGAGGCCCATCTGAGACTTCTCGCCGAGTTCAACATCACCGCGAGTATGCAGCCGGCATTCGATGCCGCCTGGGGCGGGGATGAGGGTATGTACGCGAAGCGCCTCGGGCCCGAGCGTGCGTCGCATCTCAACCCCTTCGCAGCAGCCGTCACTGCCGGGGTCCCGTTAGCCTTCGGATCGGACTCGCCGGTCACGCCACTGCGCCCCTGGGAGGCGGTGCGTGCCGCTGCCTTCCATCGCACACCCGAGCACCGGATCAGCACGCGCGCAGCATTCCTCGCCCACACACGCGGGGGACGACGTGCTGCTCGCCACGACGCGATCGAGCCGGGAGTGCTGCGAGAAGGCGCACCGGCGACCTTCGTTGTCTGGCAAGCGGGTGATCTCGTGGTCAGCGCACCCGATGACCGGATCGCTTCCTGGAGTACCGACCCGCGGTCGGGGACACCCGGGCTTCCGGATCTACACGGCGATAGCCCCGCACCCCTGTGCTTGCTCAACGTCCGGAGCGGAACCGTCATCCATCATGACGACGGTGTATCCGGAGGCTAGCCGTGGCGCGATGGATCAGGTTCCTCCTCGCGGTGGTTGCCGGCGCCGCCATGGCCCTGGCGTTTCCGCCATTCGGCGCCTCGATCCTCGCGCCACTGGCTGTGGCCGCCTTGACCTACGCCCTGTGGCAGCAATCCGCCCGGATGGGAGCGGCGCTCGCGGCTGTGGCGGGTTTGGTGTTCTTCGCGATCCTGTTGCGCTGGGTGGCGTTAGTGGGCACGGATGCCTGGTTGGCACTGTCGGCATTCTGCGCCCTGTGGTTCGCCCTGCTGGGCGCAGCCAGCGCGATGCTGTCCCGTCTGCCGGGCGCACCGGTGTGGATTGCGGCCGTCTGGGTTGCCCAGGAGGCTTTGCGCGATCGTGTTCCCCTGGGCGGCTTTCCGTGGGGTCGCCTGGCCTATGCCCAGACCGCCACCACGCTGACGCCTTGGGCATCGATCGGCGGTGCGGCCCTGGTGACCTTCGCAACCGCACTGGCGGGAACACTCCTCGTCGCCATAGTGATGAGCTGGCGATCGGGATCGCGGCGCCACGCTGCCCTGTTCGGTGCGGGCCTCGTCGTCCTCGGACTTTCCGGTCTCGCGATTCCGCGCGCTGACACCGGAGAGTCCGAATTCGGACCACCTCGCAGTGTCGCCGCCGTGATCCAAGGCGGTGCGGCAGCAACCGGTCTCGACTTCGGCGATGAACGACGCGACGTCCTGCGCCGACATGTTCAGGCAACCGAGGAGTTAGCGCAGGCGGTGGACGACGGCCGGGAGGTGCAACCTGATTTCGTGATCTGGCCGGAGAACTCCTCTGACATCGATCCGCTCATCGACGCACAAGCAGCCGAACAGATCGATCGAGCGGCGAATGCCATCGGAGTGCCGATCCTGGTCGGTGCCGTGTTGGAGGTCAGCCCGACGACTGTGGCGAATGCGGGCATCGTCTGGGATCCGCAGACCGGTCCGGGTGAGACCTACATCAAGCAACGACCGGTGCCGTTCGGAGAGTATGTGCCTTTTCGCCCTCTCCTCACCCGCATCATCGGTCGCTTCGACCAGGTTCCCCGTGACTTCATCGCAGGCGAGGGGAGCGGGGTCCTGCAGGTGGGCGATGCTCTCATCGGAGACGTGATCTGTTTCGAGGTGGCCTATGACGACGTTGTGCGCAATGCCGTTCGCGATGGCGGCCGAGCTCTTGCGGTGCAAACGAATAACGCCACCTTCGCCGGACTCGGCCAACCGGAACAGCAGATCGCCATGTCGAGACTGCGTGCTGTGGAGACAGGACGCACGGTGCTCGTCGCCGCCACGACCGGCATCAGCGCAATCATCGACCCGAGCGGTCGGATGGTCGACGAACTAGGCGAGGGGCAGGCTGGCTGGATGGTCTCGGAGGTGCCGCTGCGCGATAGCTGGACGGTGGCCGTCCGGGTGGGGGAGATCCCCGAATTCCTCCTGGCTATCTCGGCATTGGCGGCCCTCGTATGGTCGGTGACAAGACACAGGCGTGCATCACGACGACCGGGTGAGCAATCCGCGCACACACCCGACGTAGGCTCGCTTCCGTGACCTCGTTCTCCACGCAGCCCACGGGGGCCGGCCCTGATGGATCACACATCTGCGTGATCATCCCGACCTACAACGAACGGGAGAATCTCCCTACGGCCGTCGCGGGCGTGCGCAGATTCGCACCATACGTCGACATCCTGGTTGTCGACGACTCTTCACCCGACGGCACCGGCCAGCTCGCCGACGAAATCGCGGCAGATGATGACCAGGTCCACGTGCTTCATCGTGCGGGCAAAGAGGGACTCGGCGCTGCATACCTGGCCGGTTTCGAATGGTGTCTCCAGCGTGGCTACGACGCCGTCGTCGAGATGGATGCCGACGGTTCGCATCGTCCGGAGGATCTCCCGCGATTGCTGGCAGGACTGGCGGACTCGGATGTCGTACTCGGATCACGCTGGATCGATGGCGGCTCGGTCGTCAACTGGCCGAGATCTCGAGAAGTCCTGTCCCGGGGCGGGAATCTGTACACCCGCTGGGCCCTGGGTGTTCCCATCGCCGACGCTACGGGCGGGTTCCGGGCGTTTCGCACCGACGTCCTCAAGTCCCTTGATCTGCACACGGTCGCATCTGCGGGCTACTGCTTCCAGGTCGATCTGGCGTGGCGGGCCTGGCAGCGTGGCTACACCGTGACCGAGATTCCCATCACATTCGTCGAGCGACAGATCGGCACGTCGAAGATGAGCCGGGGGATCGTCACCGAAGCTCTGTGGCGGGTGACGCAGTGGGGAGCGGTGCATCGTTGGAATCAGGCTCGTGCCGCACTGAGGAGTCGCAGGTGACTATCGGGCGGGTCGGCTGCCTGCTGCTGCTGTGGCCTTTCCTGGAGCTGTTCGTTCTGCTGTGGGCGGCATCGACCTGGGGTTGGCAGCCTGTCGTCGTCGCGGTGCTCTTGAGTTTCATGCTCGGACTGATCGTGATCCGTATCGGTGTAGCGGCAACCGGACGATCGTGGTCACAGGCGCTGCGAACGCTTCAACAGCGCCAGGTCATCATCGATCCGGAAACCGGCAACGTCCTCGCGATCGAGTCCGGGGCCGAATCGCCGTCCACCCCGGCGATGACGCCACCGGCGCAGACCATGCTGTTGATCCCGGCCGGGTTCGCGCTAGCTGTGCCCGGCTTCCTCAGCGATGCGGTGGGTGCCGCCATGCTGCTGCCGATCGTGCGTCGTCGCATCGCCGCCCGCTGGGCCGCCGGCCTCGGGCCTCGTCGCGACGACCGCTTCTAGGCGGACTTGCGGCTGCCGGAGTGCAGCAGCGCGAGGCGCTCATCGAGCAATTCCTCGAGGTCGGCGATCGTACGGCGCTCCAGCAGCATGTCCCAGTGGGTGCGGACGGGCCGCTCTGGCTTTGCCTCGGGGCGATCGAATTCACGGCGCAGCGCTTCCGCACCGCACCGGCATTCCCACAGAACCGGAATCTCCTCGGCCTCGACGGAGAACGGAACCGACGTCACGTGCCCACGCGGGCAGTCGTAGTGCACCATGACCCGCTCGGCAGGCTCGACATGCTCGTCGGATTCGTAACTCGTCGTTCCCAGGCGGGTGCCACGCAGTGCTCCTTCAGCCATGGTCACTCCTTTTCGTCTCCGGATTCCGTGCCCAGCGGCAGGTATCCATTCCGGGTCGAGGTCCACCTGATGTGTGGAGGGGAGTCCTCGCTTGGGATTCGGACGCGACAACGCCGCGCCCGGTTCCACCCTGGGGGATACCCGCACGGACCGACCCGCTCGACAGGGTCAAGGATCGGTCATGGACTCACATGACGACACTAACGTCCGGATAACGGATGGCAGCTGAGTGGATAAACACGATGGTGGCGACGCGTCAGTTCGGCCATAGACCTCGGGCGCGCAGCACCTCGCGCAAGACGGTGGGACGGTCGGTCATGAGGCCATCGACGCCCTGGTCGATCAAGGCGTGCATCGTGTCCGGGTCGTCGATCGTCCACACATGAACGTCGGCGCCCATCGTGTGGGCTGCCTCGATGAATCCCGGCTCCGCGAGCGGCATTCGCGCTATCGAGGGAGGAATGGCCACATATCGGGCATCGAGCCGAATCCGACGGCGCAGCCGAGCCGCTGCGAGCAATCTCAGCACCTCCCGTGGCGAGGCTGACGTGGACACCGGCAGGGCTCGACGCACCTGGCGCAAGCGGGTATGGCTGAAGGAACTGACGACCGCTCGGTTCACGCCGGCCGAGCGGGTGAGCGCATCGATCAGGGCGGGCACCGAGGCGGCCTCCTTGACGTCGACGGTGAACCTCGCACCAGGACAGGCCTCCAGGGCCTCCTCGAGCCGCAGAATCGGTTCACGGCCGTGCACGCGGGCCCGCCGGACCTCGGCCCAGGTGAGTTCTCGGATCAGCCCACTGCGGTCGGTCGTGCGATCCAAGGTGGCATCGTGATGGATGACCGCCACGCCGTCGCGCGTGCCGCGGATATCGGTCTCGATCTCGGTGTAACCCAGGTCGACCGCATGCGTGAACGCCTCGAGTGAATTCTCCGGAGCCTCGGCACTGCCGCCGCGATGGGCGAAGGCGGCGAATCGAGTGGGCACCACGGTGATCAGCCTATGCTGGGCCCCCTCGTAAAACTACGCCGATAATGCACATTATGTCATTTAACGAAGATGGACCCATCCCGTCGACTCCTCGAGCGATCCCCCGCGCTTTTGACTCGCTCCCGGCGTCCATCGTGGCCCTAGGGCAGCACGCGAATCTCCACAGCGGTGTCATAGAACGTCGCTCCGGCTCCCGCATCGGTGAGTTCCTGGGAGGTGGTGTCGTTGAGGGTCCGATGATCATCGGGTCGAGCCCAGCGAAGTCCATGAGCCGCGACCGTTCCCGCAATCGTCCGGTCGGTCACCGTCGCACGTGCGATGAACGCACCGCGAGCATTGCCGACCTCCACGCGGTCGCCTTCCTCGATTCCCCGATCCGCAGCGTCATCGGGATGGATCCACACCGTCTGCTCCCCTGCTGCCTTGGAATGACGCTCCATATTGGCGAAGGAGGAGTTCATCAAACTGTGTTCCGGGGGCGTCAGCAGCGCCAATCCTCCGTGCGAGCTGGCCTGCCCGGCTTCTCGGGGCGGAAGGAAATCGGGCACCGCGGGTAAGGGCGATCCTGTTTCTGCGCTACGTACGAGTTCGATGCGCCCCGACGGTGTCGACAGAGCACCGAGCTCACGGTGTCGGTGTCCGGGCTCACCCACACGAACCCATCCGTTGTGACGCAACTGCTGGCGTGCCTGTGCGTCCAGTCCAAGCGCGTCGAGACTCTGTTCGATCAGGTCAGTGTCGGAATCGGAGAATTCCGGATCGTCGAATCCCATCGCCTCACCGAGTCTGCGGAAGATCTCGGTATTGGACGCTGCTTCGCCAAGTGGTTCGATCGCCGGGGTATTCAACGTCACGAAGTGATGACCGTAGGCCGTGTGCAAGTCCCAGTGCTCGAGTTGCGTCGTTGCCGGCAGGATCCAGTCGGCATATGCGGAGGTGTCCGTCGGGAACTGCTCGATCACCACGGTCAACAGGTCTTCTCGCAGCAGCCCTTCCCGCACTCGAGACGCATCCGGCGCAACGATCGCGGGATTGGAGTTGTAGACCACCATCGCCTTAATCGGCGGTCCGCCCACGGACCCATCGGGATCGCTCAACGCATGGCCGAGACGGTTCATGTTGATCGTGCGAGTGTTGCTGGGAATCCAATCTGGATGCTGCAGCCGCCGCTTATCTGCCCTGAAGGCTCCCGAGGTCGACAACAGCGCGCCTCCCCCTCGATGAGCCCACGCACCCGTGATCGCCGGCAGGAGGCTCGCGGCGCGAACAGCGGATGCACCGCCCGCGTGGCGCTGCATTCCATAGTTCAGTCGCAGGAGACTGGCTGGGGTTGACCCGTATTCGATCGCCAACTCGGTGATGATGCGGCTGTGGATTCCGGTGATATCACTGGCACGCTGAACGCTCCAGTTCGACTGGATCCTCTCGACCAGCGTGTTCCAGCCCACGGTATTGGCCTGCAGGAAGTCGTGATCCACGAGGTCGCGATCGATGAGTATCGACATGATTCCGAATGCGAATGCCGCATCGGTTCCCGGCCGCAGGGCAACGTGAACGTCACTCGCCCTGGCCGTTCGCGTCTCCAAGGGGTCGATGCACACGACGCGTGCACCGCGTTCGCGTGCTGACCGAATGGCCGGCCACTGGTGGGAGTTCGACGTGAGCGTGTTGGTTCCCCACAACCAGAACAGGTCGACGTCCTCGATCTCATCGGGACCTGGACCATCCAGATCGCCGTAGACTTCAGTCCAGCCGGCGGTTCCCGCTGAAGCGCAGATCGTTCGGGCGAGCAGTGAGGCGCCGAGCCGATGGAAGAAGCGCATCGACATGGACTCGCGCTGCAGCATTCCCATCGTCCCGGCATACGAATAGGGCAGAACCGATTCGGATCCGTATTCATCGATGATGGCTTGCAATCGACTGGCAATCCCCGTCAGTGCCTCACCCCACGACACGCGCTCGAACGACCGTTCCCCCTTAGGACCGATGCGCTTGAGCGGATGAAGGATCCGATCTGGATGGTAGGTGCGCTGCTGGTAGTTATTCACCTTCGCGCACAGGAAACCCGAGGTGATCGGGTGATCACTTGCACCACGCACAGCCACAGCGCGACCGTCGACAACCGTCGTGACCAGGGCGCAGGTGTCCGGGCAGTCATGCGGACATGCACCAAGAACCTGCATTTCAGGCGGGGTCTCAAGTCGCGTCGAAGTCACAGGTTCCCACTCCTTTTGATGGTCGCCAATTGCAGGTCGAGTTCATGTTGGACTGTGCGCATCGTGGCATCAGAGATCTGTCGAGTATCCCGCCAGCGAATGAGTTCCTCCTGCTGTGCATGAATCAGCTCGGCCAGCAGTCGTAGCCGATGGCCAGAGTCAGCCATCTCGGGGGTTGCGTGTTCGGAAAGGCCGCGCAGCCTCGATTCATATGCCGACCGTAGTTCCTCGACGACACGATCGGGCAATTCCTCCCCTGTTTCAGCTGCATCCTCGGACAGATCGTCGAGTCTCTCGAGGGCCGAGGTAATCAGTGCCCTGCGCAATCGACGTTGCTCATCCGCGGTGTCATCCTCGGTCAGGTGCAAACGTCGGGACAGGACCGCCAGGGTCGGTGACAGCAACAACGTGATGACGATGACACACAGCGTGGTCGCGAGCAGCAGATTTCGATCAGGTAGCGCGCTGCCCGACTCGAGCAGGACCGGGAGGGTGAACGCGGCAAGACCTGAGACTGGACCGCGAGTGCCCGCCCAGCCGATGACGACCCACCCCCCGCGTGTTATCCCCGCATCGCGGGACACGAGGCCCATTAGGGCGACGAAGACGAAACGCGTCACGATCAACGTCAACAGCACGCCACCGACGAGCCAGGGCAGGACCGACCACTGATCTGATCGAATATTCATCAGGGTCTGCGGGAGTTCGAGTCCGATCAGGAAGAACGCCCACGCCTGCAGAACGAAGGTGATCTGCTGCCATGCCGCCAAAGACGCGGGCCGACCCCGGAATCCTGCATCGGTGCTCATTCCGTGCGCAGCGATCAAGGCCGCGACGACGACGGCGAGGATCCCCGATCCTTCAATCGCTTCAGCGATGAAATATCCGGGGAAGGGTGCGAGAAGGATGGCCGCGTTCGCCACCAGCGGATCGCGGGAGCGGCGGATGAGCCACACCAGGATCAGACCGATCACTGTGCCTACCACCACGCCGCCGATCACCGACAGCCCGAGGACCAGGGCAACCTCCGTGGCTGTCACGCTGCCAGCGGCCGCGACGACAAGTGCGACCCGAAGCAGGGTGAGTCCCGTTCCGTCATTGACCAGACTCTCGCCTTCGAGAATATGAACCACCCGATGAGGCAGCCCGGCCCTTTTCGCGACAGCGGCTACCGAGACGGCGTCGGTGGGAGCGAGGATCGCGCCCAGAGCCAGCGCCACGGACCATGGGATGCCGGGCACGATGAGCGTCACCACGTAACCGACGATCAACGAACCGGCCAGAACCAGGCCGATCGCCAGCAGCAGGATCGGCCGTCCCACGCGACGGAGATCCCGATAGGACGCCGACAGCGCTTCGCCGAAGACCAGCGGGGCCAGGATGATCAAGAACAGTTCGCCGGCATTGCTCGGCGCCTGCGGGCCGAACGGTGCCAGTCCGATCGCGATTCCGACGATGAGGACGGGCAACGCGATACCCCAGCCGCGGTGCCGCGCGAATCCAGCGACCGCCAGTGCGATGACCGCCCCGGCGAGCAGTCCCTCGGTGAGCTCCATGGTGGGAACGAACCTAGCCGAACCCACCCCCATTCCTACGTCTGAGTTACCTGAATGGTCGCTAACTCGTCGAGTTAGCGACCATTCAGGTAACTCAGACGCAAGCGGTTCAGGGGGTTGTCGCGAAGGCCTCGGGTGCCGGGCAGGAGCACACGAGGTTGCGATCACCGAAGGCACCATCGATGCGTCGCACGGGCGGCCAGTAGCGGTCGCGACGTAGCGTGTCCACTGGATAGGCAGCCTGTTCACGGGAGTACGGCCGATCCCAATCGCCGAGGAGACAGGCCACGGTGTGCGGTGCGGCCCGCAGCGGGGATTCCTCGGCCGTCCACCGTCCTCGTTCGATCTCGGCGATCTCCTCCCGGATAGCGAGCATCGCGTCGACGAACCGATCGATCTCGATGATGTCCTCACTCTCGGTGGGTTCGATCATCAAGGTGCCGGCAACCGGGAAGGACATCGTCGGTGCGTGGAATCCGTAGTCGATGAGGCGCTTAGCGATGTCATCGACGGTGATGCCGGTGGCCTTCGTCAGCGGCCGGATGTCCAGGATGCACTCGTGGGCCACCCGGCCCTGCTCCCCGGTGTACAGGGTGGGATAGGAATCCGACAGGCGGGCACTGATGTAGTTCGCCGAAACGATCGCCTGGGCAGACGCTGCCGTCAACCCACTCGCGCCCATCATCTTCACGTAGGCCCACGGGATGGGCAGGATTCCCGCACTCCCCCACGGTGCCCCGCTGACCGGGCCCACCGCGTGCGGACCATCGGGCACTGTCGACTCGACGGTGTCGGCGATCGGTCCCTGCGGCGCCAGCGGATGACGGGGCAGGAACGGCGCCAGGTGAGCCGCGACCGCCACCGGACCGACTCCGGGCCCTCCCCCACCGTGTGGGATGCAGAACGTCTTGTGCAGATTCAAGTGCGACACATCGGCCCCGAACCCACCCGGCGCGGCGAGTCCCACGAGAGCGTTGAGATTCGCGCCGTCGACATAGACCTGACCTCCCGCGGTATGCACGATGTCGCAGATCTCGACAACGGCCTCCTCGAAGACACCGTGGGTCGAGGGATAGGTGATCATCAACGCCGCCAATTGGTCGCGATGTTCGGCGACGAGGGTACGCAGGGCGGCGACGTCGACGTTGCCTTGGTCATCGCACGGAGCGACCACGACGCGCATCCCGGCCATGACGGCACTGGCCGCATTCGTCCCGTGGGCACTGGAGGGAATGATGCACACATCGCGGTGCGCCTGGCCACGTGACCGGTGGTAGCCCCGGATAGCCAGCAGCCCCGCGAATTCACCCTGTGAACCCGCATTCGGCTGGATGGACACGGCCGCATAACCGGTGATCTCAGCCAGCCAGGACTGCAGATCGTGGATCATCTGGGCATATCCGGCCAACTGCTCTCCCGGTGCAAACGGATGCATCCGCGCGAACTGCGGCCAGGTGATCGCGGCCATCTCCGTCGCAGCATTCAACTTCATGGTGCACGAACCCAGCGGAATCATCGTGCGGTCCAGCGCGAGATCACGATCGGACAGTCGACGCAGATAGCGCATCATCGCCGTCTCGGAGTGATGGTCATGGAAGATCGGATGGGCGAGGAACGGCGAGGTTCGCTTCAGTTCGGCGGGTAGCTTGTCTAACGAGCCGCCAGACCGTCGATCCTTGACGGTCGTCGTTCCCGAAACGGACTCCAGCCCGAGTGCGTCGATGAAGCTCTCGACCAGGGTGGCGATGTCAGCCGCGGTCGTTACTTCATCGAGGGACATCGACACAATGTCGTCATCGACACGTCGGATGTTGATCCCTCGCGCAGCGGCTGCTGAAACCACGGCATCGGCCTGCCGCACGGTCGACACGGCCACGGTGTCGAAGAAGGCGTCGTGTAGCGGTGCCAAACCCAGGGACTGCAACCGCACGCTCACGTCGACCGCGTGAGCATGGACACGCTTCGCGATCGCGGCAAGACCGGCTGGCCCGTGGTAGGCGGCATAGAGGGCCGACACGATCGCCAGCAGCACCTGCGCCGTACAAATGTTGCTGGTGGCCTTCTCCCGCCGGATGTGCTGCTCTCGTGTCTGAAGGGCAAGCCGATAGGCCGGTGCGCCGTCCGCATCGACGCTCACCCCCACGAGGCGTCCGGGAAGGTGTCGTTCCCAACCGGCGCGCACGCTCAAGAAGCCAGCATGCGGGCCACCTGCCCCCATCGGCACGCCGAAGCGCTGGGCTGACCCGATGACGACATCGGCGCCCATCTCCCCCGGTGGCGTCAGCACGGTCAGGGCCAGCAGATCCGTTGCGACGGCGACGGTAGCCCCCTGTTCGTGGGCGGTGTCGATCAACGGTCGAGGATCGCGGATGCGTCCGGATGAGCCCGGATAGCTGAGCAGCACCCCGAATGCTTCGCGGAATCGTGCTGGGTCGGTGTCGTCCCGGGCGTCGAGATCGCAGATCTCCAGGTCGATCCCCAGGGGTTCGGCCCGGGTGCGCAGGACGGCGATGGTCTGCGGATGCGTGTCCGCATCGACGATGAATGTCGAGCGATCGGTCTTGGTGACACGGCGCATCAACGTCATGGCTTCTGCTGCTGCCGTGGGCTCGTCGAGCAGCGAGGCTCCGGCCACGGGCAGACCCGTGAGGTCTTCGATCATGGTCTGGAAGGCCAGGAGGACTTCAAGTCGCCCCTGGGCGATCTCTGGCTGATAGGGGGTGTACGCGGTGTACCAACCGGGATTCTCCAAGACGTTGCGCACGATGACCTGAGGGGTGATCGTGTCGTGATAGCCCAGTCCGATCATGGAGGTCAACACCGTGTTGCGGTCGGCCAGCGTGGCGAGTTCGGCCAGCGCCTCGTCCTCTGAAATGGCGATGGGCAGGTCCATCGGTGTGGTGAGCCGGATCGATTCGGGCAGCACCTCGTTCAACAGGGTGGGCAGATCGTGGACCCCGAGGGTGTCGAGCATCCGCTGGGTGTGCGCGGGTGAAGGTCCGATGTGCCGGTCGGCGAAGGTGTCGCGGACTTCGGGCCCGGAGATAGGGAGTGGGTGCCGATCAGTCTCGGGGGCCACGCTCATCTGATCTGTCATCGCCGGCAACCTTTCGAGGGCACGTCGGTGACCGGGCGGTCACCCGCATGCCCCCTCTGGTTCCGTGTCGGACACGACCTGAGAGTTTCACCCCATTTGTTCGGGGCTTGCACCGTCGGTGGAGCCGGTTGGCTCGCTCTCCAGAGTTGCCTGACCCCTACGGTTCTGGGTGCCTGAGAGTTTCCGGGGCGGTTGCTCCTTCGGCGGCCCTGCGGCGTGGTGACCGCAGTGCTCTCTCCCGTGGGAATCGTTCAGCTGGCGTGAACGCTATCAGCCAACCTGGGCACGCGCAGCGCGCCTCGCCGCGAGTTCGTCCTGGGCCATGGTTTCGCCGGAGCCGCAAGCTGTGCCGTCGGTCCGCTCACCGGGTAGTTCGGCGAGGGTCCCTTCAACCTCCTGCCAGACGCTTCCGATGGCGATGCCGAATACTCCCTGCCCGCCACGCACGAGGTCGATGACCTCATCGGCGCTGCGGCACTCGTAAATCGAGGCACCATCGCTCATCAAGGTGATGCGGGAGAGGTCTTCGCTTCCGCGGGTGGCGAGGTGGCTGACGGCTGCTCTGATGTTGGGTAGGGACACTCCGGTGTCGATGAGCCGCTTGACGATCCGCAGGACGAGGATGTCCCGGAAGGAGTACAGGCGCTGGGATCCGGAGCCGGCTGCGGGTCGGATGCTCGGCTCGACGAGTCCGGTGCGGGCCCAGTAATCGAGTTGACGGTAGCTGATGCCGGCGGCTGCGCAGGCGATGGGCCCGCGGTAACCGAGGTGGATGGATTCCGGGCGCAGGGCCGCGTCGTCGAAGAGTGCGGACTGGTCGACGGTGGTGGGGACATCGTCGGGTGCTAGCGACCGGGGCGCGTGCTCACCCGCTGCTGGGGGGTGCTGATCCACCTGCCTACCTCGCTCTGCTGCTGTGTGCGGTTCCCGGCCGGCTGTCCGGGTCGTTAACGCTAGGGCTCGGGGGTGGGCAGCGTCAACGCGACCCGCCGATGGTGGGTCGCGGGAAGGGATGCGACCCGCCGATGGTGGGTCCAGTCACCAGGTCCAGTCACCGGGTTCAGTCGGTGGATTCGGGTCCGGCTTCGGGTCCGGGTTCGATGCCGAAGTCCTCGGGTGAGATCTGGTCGAGGAATTCGCGGAACTTCTCTACCTCGCTGGCCTCGTCGGGCCCCTCGTCGGGGAGTTCGACGGCGGCGTCGTCGAGGACATCATCGGCAACGTAGACCGTCGAGCCGGTGCGCAGGGCTAGGGCGAGGGCGTCGGAGGGCCGCGCTCCGACGTGCAGTCCGGACTCGAAGACGAGATCGGCGTAGAAGACTCCGTCGCGTAGTTCGAGGATCTGGACCTGATCGAGGTGCGCACCGTGGGCATCGATGACGTCGCGGAGCAGGTCATGGGTGAGCGGTCGGTCGGGTTTCATTCCCTGCTGCGCCATGGCGATGGCGGTGGCTTCCACGGCGCCGATCCAGATGGGCAGGTAGCGACCACCGCCTTGTTCGCGAAGCAGCACGATGGGCTGGTTGGACGGCATCTCCACGCGCACACCGACGATATCCACCTGTTTCATGGGTTCACCCTAACCCGGATGTTCTGCAGGTTCGGCTTCGACTGAGAGGGTCTGGACAGGTGATGAACATCGTGCGCTAGGACCTGCTGAGGGCATTGCGGACGAGGAGGAGGTACACGGCGATGAGATCAGCGGCGAGGTGACGGCGAGCTTCGTCGTTCTCGGCCTCGGCAAGGGAACCAAGTTCGTGTCTGATGGGAAGGCTGGCATCGACGAGTGCGGTTGTCCGGTCAGCGGATTGGGTGAGCCAACGCAGATGACGGGGTTCGATTCCGTATGCCTGTAGCCGACCGATGATCTCCGTGATGGCGAGTTCGGTGGCATCCCAGTGATTGATGAGTCCGTGCTGGCGCATCTTCTCGATCGCGTCACTGCTGACAGGTGCTCGCTTGGTGAACTGTGCGGGCGTCAGTTCCGTCTCCGTCGAATCCGACCCGCGTGGCCTCAACAGATGCGCGAGTGATCCACTCTCGGTGCCCTCAGATCCCCCCGGTGTGCCTGGACCTGCTGAGACGGGACGCACCTGCCGTGGTCCCACATCATCGGGGCTGGGGTTCGCCAATCGTCGAGCGATGACATCAAGTGGCAGGAACTCGTCGCGCTGGCAGCCGATGATGTAGCGCAGGCGTTCGATGTCCTGCGGGGAGAAGCGTCGACTGCCACCGCGGGTGCGCGTCGGCGTCACGAGCCCCCGGGCTTCGAGATAGCGCAGTTTGGAAACCGATATATCGGAGAACTCTCGGTCGAGGATCCTGGCCGCCTGCCCGATCCCCACGAGTCCTCCCCCACTCGGTTCGTCGGGAACCGACGGGTGGGTTTCGCGGGAGGAATCGGGATCGGTCATTCTCCCCCGATGAGATACACGAACCGGTATTTGCCGATCTGGACCTCATCACCGGGATTCAATGTGACTGAGTCGACTCTGCTGCGATTGACGTAGGTGCCGTTGAGGCTATCGGCATCCTTGAGGATCCACGTCTGTCCGTCCCGACGAAACTCGGCATGGTGCCGGCTGACGGTGATGTCATCGAGGAAGAGGTCTGAATCCGGAGCTCTTCCAGCAACGACGATGTCGCCTGAGAGCAGGAACGATGCACCCGCGTTGGCGCCACGGCTGACGACGAGAACCGAGGATCCCGGGGTGATACCCGTGACGTAGCCTGATCCGACAACGGGGATCGAACCGCTGGAATGCGGTCCGGCAGTCCCGAGGAACGTCGAGTCCATCGCACCGTCACCGGATTCGTCGGGTACGGGCAGGGGCGCCCCGCAATGAGAGCAGAACCTGTCCTCGGGGTCTGCTGCTTCCCCGCAGGTGATGCATGATCGACGTGACTCGCCGGTCCGCGACTCATTCGTCATCGTGTTCGTCAGGCTTCCTCGGTGATGGCCGAGTACGCGGCAGCATCGAGAAGCGCCTGGACGCCTTCGACGTCATCGGGGCGAACCTCGACTAACCAGCCCTCGCCGTAGGGGTCGGTATTGATCACCTCGGGTGCATCCGCCAGCGCATCATTACGGGCAACGACGACACCACTGATGGGTGCATAGATATCACTCACGCTCTTAGTGGATTCCACTTCGCCGCAGGTGCTTCCCGCGGCCAAGGTGGCATCCGGTGCAGGCAGGTCCACGAACACGATGTCACCGAGTGCATCCTGGGCATAATCGGTGATCCCGAAAAGCACAGTCCCGGAATCCGTGACGCGCACCCATTCGTGTTCGCTGGTGTAGCGCAGGTCTTCGGGAATCACTGGGCCTCCTTCATGTGCCAACGTGTGCTGTGCCGTGCGCGTGCTGCCAGTTCGCGGGACGGCTGCCTGGCGCCCTGTGGTCATCCTGTCATGCCTGATTGCTGGTGGAAAACTACCGACGGGTGGTTGTTGTGGGCAAGGGCGTGTTTCTCACGATCCGTACGGTCTGCTCCACGTAGAGCACCGCCCCGTACCAATACAGCGCCAGTCCCCAGATCACAAGCGCCCAGCCGAAGACATCGATCACCGACTGCCACGGGGCCGGACCGGCTCCGGCGAGCAGCAAGGGGAAGCCTACGAAGAGAGCGAATGTCGCTGCCTTGCCCAGGTAGTGCACGGGCAGAGCCGATAGGCCACGTCGACGCAGGGCCGGCAGCAGGGCGAGCAGCAACAACTCCCGCGCGACGAGGGCTGCAACCAGCCACCACGGGATGATGTCGCGCAGGGCCAGTGTCACGACCACGGCTGCAATCGTGATCCGGTCGGCGAGGGGATCGAGCAATTGACCGATGGCCGAGACCTGCGACCATCGCCGGGCGATATAGCCGTCTAGATAGTCGGTGATTCCCGAGACGACGAGGACGATCGCAGCCGCCAGATCTGCCCGGGGTCCGAGCACCAACCAGCAGTAGATGCCGATGAGCACCAGGCGCAACACGGAGAGGACGTTGGGCACCGTCAGGATGCGGTCGGTGGTAGTGATGAAGCCATCGTCACGTTCGGCGGAAGCTCCGGGGGATGTCACGAGCAGACCTCTGCCAGGGATGAGCCGGTCACACTCGGGCGACGGTCAAGATCCCCAGGCACATCTCATCGGCGGTTCCGTCTCCCCAGACGACATGTCGGGGTGGCAGTTCGGCGAGCTCGGGAAGGCTGCGCCTCAGGCTGGCGTCGTGCGTGCAGCTGACGCGCAAGACATCTCCGCGGGCGACCTCGACGGGGGTGTCGAACCAGGAACGCGCCTGATTGTCGAAGTCCCAGTTCTCGATGTCCAGGATCCGCGATTCGCCCGACGCACTGACGTGGTCGATCGTCAACGATCGCCCGAGCAGGTGCATGTGGCCCCCAGCCGCGTACACCTGCATGTCGGATCGCGCCGTGTGTTCGCAGGTCTGGGTCGAGCCTGCCTTGGGATTCACTAGATCGCCGTCGCAGATGAACTGCAGTCCCCAGATCGTGCGAAGCGACTCGCCACCGAATCTCTCGATCACATCCGTGACAGCGGCCTCTCGATCGCATAGCGGGCCCGACTCATCGGGCAGGCAGGGAAGTTCGACCGGGGCGGGCAGCAAATAGGTGTCGAGGGGAATCAGGTCCGCACTTCCCGGCGCGGTGCGCAATTGGACCTGTGTGAGGTCCGGACCCTGTCCCCCGCGCATGTTGTAATGCACCTGGAGCACAGCGGCTGATCCCGCGGACACGGGCACCCCGGTGCCCTCGGGTGTGCGCGATTCGCGACCTCCGGGGGCCCACGCGGCCAACCACGCGTTCCCCTGGATCGCACTGAGTGCATCCTCGGACGAGCTCGGCGGCAGTCCGGGGCCTCCGAAGCACGACCAGCCCTGCTCGCTGTCCTCGGCGTCCTTCGCCCGCGCCGCCTCGACCTGATCAGGTTCGACGCGATAGACGATGGCGTGATGGACCACCGCAGGATTACCCGGAGCGAAGCGAACGCCGGTCACGAACTGGTCGGTCGGGAAGTCCAGGTCGATCAGGAAGCACCGGTAATCATCAGTGCCCTGACCGGAGGCCGTCGGGACATAGGGTTCGGCGAGCCCGATCGTGGTGACCGCGGGGTCGTCATCGCTGCGGACCGCCACTCCCCCGTTCGCTTCGCTCTGCGTATCCGGATTCCGGGGGTTGGCTGATTCGCCCTCCACCGCGGATGGCCCGGCCTTGCCCGCGGAGCCCCCGGCTGTGTCCGGTTGGTCGATCGCACCCGTGGCTGAGCACGCCGAGATGACGAGGGCGCTCACACACGCCGTAGCGATGAGTGCCAGGCCACGAGGGCGTGCCGAAACTGACATGGCTCCAGGGTAGCCGCTCCGACCACCCCATGGCGGATTCTCCGGCCGTGGGCACCGGTCGACTCAATCCAGGCGCGACACGGGCCCTGCGTCGATCACGCCGGCGCTTCGGAGGGCGTAGCCCACGACGGCCACACTCGCGGCGATGTTCAGGGAGTCGATTCCCTGAGCCATCGGAATCCGGGCACAGCCGGCGATGATGTCCCGGGTGGGTCGACGCAACCCGGCGCCTTCTGTGCCGAAGACCGCAGCAACCGGACGGGGTCGCGTCTTCAGCACCTCGTCCAGGTCAGGACATGCTGGATCGGGACTCAAAGCGATCACGGTCATCGACTGTGCCATGGCCTGCAGCGAATCGGGCCAGTTCGCATCCCTCGTCCACGGCAGATCGATGACCGCGCCCATGGAGGTGCGCACCGAACGTCGATAGAGCGGATCAGCGCAATCCGTCGAGATGATCGCACCGGTGAAGCCCATCGCCGCTGCGGATCGGAAGGCGAGTCCGACGTTCGTCGGGTCGACCAGACCTTCGAGGGCCAGCAGGCATCCCCCGGTGTCGATGACCTGGTCGACACTGGGGCGAAGTGGCCTCTCGACGGAAGCCAGGACGCCGCGATGGACGCGGAACCCGGTGATGTGCTCCAGCAGGTCAGGTGCCGCGATCGCGATGTCAGGACGATTTTCCGGAGGAATCGCTGAGATCGATTCCTCAACGCGCGAGACGCGCTTGTGGTCGGTCAGAATCACCCGGATCGAAAGACCCGCGGCGATGACCCGTTCGAGGACGAGGAATCCTTCCGCGATGAAAAGGCCGGCAGCGTGTTCGGTTCGCAATCGCAGATCCATATCGGTCAGCGCGATGAAATCGGCAATGCGCGGATCCGAGCTGGATTCGATCAGGAACGACATAACTTCCTCCGCCTCCGCACGCACGCTGGTTGTGGCGTCACCATCTCCACCAGACCAGGATCGTCGCGATGAGACCCACCAGCACCACGGTGATCCGCAGAGCCCCGGGCTGAAGCCTGCGTGCGGCGCGCGCCCCGATCGTTCCGCCGACGAGGGCAGCGAGTCCGATCACGAGAGCCGCCCACCACCACACCCGACCAGAAACTGCGAAGACGACGGCCGCTGTGATGTTCGCGCTGGCTGCGAACAGATTCTTCGCGGCATTGGCATGCTGTGGGGAACTGTCGTAGAGCCAACCGAGAACCGCCATCAGCACCACCCCCTGACCCGCGCCGAAATAACCGCCGTAGATCCCGGATGCACCGATGGCGACAGCGAGCCGACCTCGACTCCTCGCTCTCGGACTCCCTTGTACTCGCATTCGACGAGCGACGAGAGGCTGCACCGCCACCAGTGCCGTCGCGGTCAAGATCAACCATGGAACAGCGATTTCGAAAACTGTGTCGGGTAGTACGACAACCAGGAGCGCACCGAAGAGCGCACCCGTGGCGGAGCCGATGAGAGCGGGGCGGATCAACCGCGATCGACCCGATAATTCATCGCGATAGGCGAATGCTGACGACCAGGCACCGACACTCAGACCCAGGGTGTTGGTGCCGTTCGCGACAACGGGTGGAGCTCCTGCCGCCAGCAGTGCGGGGAATGTGATGAGCGTGCCAGCACCGACGACGCCGTTGATAGCCGCGCCGAGGAATCCAGCTGCGAACAGCCAGGCGATCGTCGCGAGGTCCACGCTGGCATCCTGCCGCACGACCCCGGCCCATCCTCAGGAGACCGCCAACGGCTACGGCGGCGAACTCCCTCGCTGCTGCACCTGCAAAGCGACCTCGTCGATGTCGCCGAGGCGATCGAGGTTGCGCAGTGGCTGAGCAACGCGATGATTCGACGCCAGCAGATCGCGATTCCCGTGGAGGAATGCCCAGTACCCGCTCGTGAAGGGACATGCCCCCTCACCGACTCGCTGAGTCGGCTTGTAGACGCAAGCACCGCAGTAATTGGTCATGCGCTTGATGTAAGCGCCGCCGGCTGCATAGGGCTTGGTCGCCATGACCCCACCATCGGCGTACAACGCCATTCCGATGACGTTTGCTGCCATCACCCAGGGATAGGCATCGACGAACACCCGGGTGAACCAGTCCGTCGTCTCCTGCGGATCGAAACCCTGCTGCAGCGCCCAATTGCCGAGAATCATCAAACGGGGGATGTGATGCGCCCAGCCCCTGTCGCGAACATCAGCGAGGGTCGCAGACAGGCAGGCCGCGGACACCTGATCCGCATCGAGTTGCTGCCACCAGTCGGGAACCTGAGTCTGCGCGTCGAGTGCATTCGATGATGCGACGTAATCGGGTCCGAGATGCCAGTACAGATGCCAGACATAGTCGCGCCAGCCCATGACCTGGCGGATGAATCCTTCGGCACTGGCCAATGGGACCGAACCGGATCGATAGGCCTGTTCGACCTGATCGATCGCATCTCGTGGATCGAGAAGCCCCAGATTCAGCGGGGCCGACAGGAGGGAGTGCGCCATGACCCAATCGGAGGCCATCACGGCGTCTTCATAGGGGCCGAACTCGGCCAGTCGGTGCGTCACGAAGTCGACGAGGGCAGCATTCGCCTCGTCGACCGTTGCTGCGAATCGACGCGGCCCGTCGGCTCCGAGGGTGACGATCGTCCCCTCCATCTGCCACCTATCGAGATCGCGGCGCACCTGTTCGTCGATCTCGTCTTCCACGGGCCACCACGGTTCGGGTAGTCCGAGGGTGCTTTGGCGCCTCGGCGGAGGCTGCCGGTTATCGGTGTCCAGATTCCACCGATCTCCCACCGGTTCCGCCCCATCCATCAGCACGCCTGTCGTACGCCGCATCATCCGATAGAAGTCCTCCAGCACCAACCTCTTGCGTCCGGACGCCCAGTCGGTGAACTCCCCTTCGGTCGCGATGAATCCGCGCGATGGGGACACCTGCACACCCAGGTCGGCCACCAGGCGGCGTGCGGGATGGGATGTCGGTGCTCGAACAATCACCTGCTCTGGCTTCATGCCGAGGGTGTCCAGCGCCTGCTTCAGACCCGCGCGATAGGTGTCGGCGGTGACGAAAACCGCCCGCTCGCCGAGATCACGTGCACGGTGACGGAGCGCAGACAGGATCAGATGCGCCTTCGCACGGTGATAGGTCCGGCGCCGAAGTGCTGCGTGCGACTCGATCAGGATGACGGGACCATCGAAGTTCGGGTCGAGGAAATGATCACCGAGCTGATCAGCGAAGATCCAGATCGCTTCGCTTGTCACTCAGTCATACCGCGCTCGTCGGCGGCTGATTCATGGACTGCGGGACCGGCGGATTCGTCCCTAGGTCGGGTCGCAGCGCGCCTGCCAGGTGCTCTAGTGGTCCGCTCAGTTCACTGGGCAGCATCCAGATCTTGTTGGATTCCCCGGCAGCGATCTGTGGCAGCGCCTGCAGGTACTGGTAGGCCAGCACCCGTGAATCCGGATCCGCCGCGCGGATCGCTGCCACCACTTTCTCGATTGCCTCGGATTCACCCTCGGCACTGAGCACCGCCGCTCGCGCTGAGCCTTCAGCCCGCAAGATCGCGGCAGTCTTCTCCCCTTCGGCGGTCAAGATCGCTGACTGCTTCTCACCCTCCGCCGTGAGAATCGCAGCTCGCTTGTCCCGCTCGGCCCGCATCTGCTTTTCCATGGACTGCTGGACGCTGTCTGGCGGATCGATGGCCTTCAACTCGACGCGATTGACCCTGATTCCCCATCTTCCGGTCGCTTCGTCGAGGACCCCACGCAGCGCCGCATTGATGCTGTCCCGCGACGTCAGGGTCTTCTCCAGGTCCATCGACCCGATCACATTGCGCAAGGTAGTGACCGTGAGCTGCTCGATACCGAGGAGGTAATTGGCGATCTCGTAGGTCGCCGCCTTGGGCTCCGTGACCTGGAAATAGATCACCGAGTCGATCCCGACAACGAGATTATCCTCCGTGATCACCGGTTGAGGTGGGAATGAGATCACCTGTTCACGCATATCGATCCGGGGCTTGAGTTTGTCGACGAAGGGGATGATGATGGCGATCCCCGCGTGGAGAGTCCGCTGGTAGCGACCGAAACGTTCGACGATGCTGGCGTGCGCCTGAGGAACGATCTTCACCGACGACGCCACGATGACGATCGCCACCAGCCCAAGTGCGATCATGACGATGAGAAGTTCCATTCACGTCTCCTGTCCTCCGGGTAGCGGGCGCACATCCATGCACCGCGATGGGCTACCTGCTATTCACTGACCAATGCCGTCGCTCCGTCGATTTCCAGCACCCACACCGTCGATCCGGGCTCGATAAGAGAGTCACCATCGAACGCACGGGCCGACCAGATCTCACCGGCGAGTTTGATCCGACCGTCACGGCCGTCGACGGGCTCGATGACGACCGCCGAGGTTCCCACCAGGGCAGCCACCCCCGATCGAACCTCGCGCGGGGATTTCAGATGCCGCCGAGCCACCGGTCGTATTCCCAGCAGACCCAGCAGCGAGCCCCCGGCGAACGCCGCAAGGCTGATGGCCACCGATCCGGTCGCCGCGGATGCGATACCGGCGAGGACCGAACCGAAGGCGAGCATGGCGAAGATCAGGGCTCCACCGGTCAGAATCTCCGCCACGACGAGCCCCGCTGCCGCAATCGCCCACCACAGCCAGGGATCCACCCCTTCAGGCTAACCCGAACCGTGTCATCGCGCTGCCCGCGCAGACCATCGCCCCTCATGTCGGTCGATGTGCACCGGCAGCTCGTAGGTCTGCGTGAGGTTGTCATCGGTCAGCGTCGATTCGACCGGGCCGGCTGCCACGAGACGGCCTTGACGGATAAGGAGTGCGTGCGTCGTGCCTCGCGGAATCTCCTCGACGTGGTGGGTCACCATCACGGTCGTCGGTGCGCCCGGGTCATCGGCCATCTCGGCCATCCTCGCCAGGACATCCTCGCGCCCTCCCAGGTCGAGTCCCGCCGTCGGTTCATCGAGCAGCAACAGTTCGGGATCGGACATCAGCGCTCGGGCGATCTGGGTTCGCTTTCGTTCGCCTTCGGACAGGGTGGCGAACGTTCGGTCAGCCAACTCGGACATGCCCCACTGTTCGAGCAGTCGATCAGCACGGGCCCAGTCCATCGCGTCGTACTCCTCGCGCCAGCGACCTGTGACCCCCCACGATGCAGTGACGACCGCATCGCGGACCGGTTCTCTTGCGGGAATCGCAGCGGCCAGACCCGCACCCACCAGTCCGATACGCGGACGCAATTCGAACACGTCGGTGAGTCCAAGGAATTCATCCAGGATGGTCACGACCCCCTGGGTGGGATGCAGGTGCGTCGCAGCAACCTGGACGAGTGTGGATTTTCCCGCGCCGTTGGGACCGAGAACAACCCACCGTTGGTTCTCATGAACGACCCAATCGATCGAATCGATGAGCAAGGTTCGACCCCGGCGCACGGTCACACCGGACATGTGGATGACCTCAGTCACACTCGATCCTTCGTCGTCGTTGCGCGCACATGCCCGGCCTCATGGTCCACAGCATTCCCTGGGCGCTGTAGTTCACCAGATGCTGTATTCCACCAGACGCCACCTGCGACGTCACCGGCTGCATCCGCGAATCAGCTGCCAGGTTACGGTCGCTGCGTGGTGACATCCGATGGGGGCCATACCTCGGGCCGAGGCCGTTCAGCAGGGGTTGAGGACGCGAGCCTGCCTGCCGTGTGGTCCCGACAGATCACAGCGATGCACTTCGGATCCTGGGCGAGTGCGAGCGCCCAGGGCACGATCTCCCCTGCTGACCTGGCCGCTGCCCTTCCTTCGGCACTTTCGGCTGAATCCAGCAGCAACGCCCCCTCGGGTACAACGGGACCTAAAGCCTCCGGAAGAGGTGTCCGAACGGAGAACATGGTCGAACCTGCGCTGCCCATCACCGCTGCACAGCATCCACAGACCGATATCTGGAGTGCGGACGTTCTGGGCACCGTCATTCCCTCCGCGGCGTCCATCGAGGTGCTATTCCCTCGCACAGGTGATTCGCGTGGCCTCCACGGTTTCGAACTCATCGAGCAAGCCCGCCATGCCGGGGCCGCGATCCGCATCGGGACCGGAGATCGGTATGCCGGATCTTCGGCTGCGCCGATGATCGTGATTCCGCTGGCCTCTCATGAGAATCTGCGCACCTGGGCCCTCAGATCGGATCAGGGTGCGGTTGCGGGTCCCGACAACGTGATCTTCGGCGGCAGCGCTTCGGTGTCCGAAGCAGATCGACTTCTCAAGCAGGCCATCCTCGAGGCCGAGGACATGATCTCCGATCTCGGCCTGCGTGCGGGACGGAGTGACGCTCGCAAACTCCTTGATCGAGCAACCGACGAAATCGCGCTGACGTCATTCCCGCACAGCCTCGCAGCAGGCCGCCGATCGCTGCTGCAACGCGCCGCTCCCATCATGTGGCTGTGCGACCTGGCTCTGGCCGATGACTCCGTCACGATCTCGCGGACCGATCAGCGAGCCCGGTTCGAAGCACTCCTCCACCTCGATCGCGTGGCCCGCCACGCCATCGAAACGGCAACCACCTGGTTTCGACACAGATGACGCTTCGCGACATCTGAGACCAGGCGACCTGCTCGGCTCGAAAGTGCGGCTATGGTGAACGCTCGTGAGCCGCACGGGCACCCTGCTGATCATCCTGTCCGGACGAGATCGTCCCGGAGTCACCGCTGAACTGTTCACCGCGCTGAGCCAGCACCCGGTGACCGTGGCAGACATGGAACAGATCATCGTGCGTGGCCGGCTGATGCTTGCGGTCTTGATCGGCGTCGAGGCAGGGGTCGTTCCCGAAGTGGAACGGTCGGTCTCCTCCGTGGCCGACTCCCTGGGCATGGATGTCGAGATCGTCCCCGGTGCAACCGAGGAGCGGGAGGACGGCCCGCCACGCGCGCACATCACGGTATTGGGAGCACCGCTGCGTCCTGACCATGTCGCTCGCCTGGCGGAAACGATCTCCAGCCATGGCGGGAACATCGATCGCATCCGTCGTATCGCTGATTATCCCGTGACGGCCGTGGTCTTCGAAGGCTCAGGCGTCATGGTGGAGCACCTCCGGCATACCCTCGGTCGACTTTCCGTGGAACTCGGCGTAGACATCGCCGTTCAGGAGGCGGGTTTGACGCGCCGCGGTCAACGCTTGATCGTGATGGATGTCGACTCGACGCTCATTCAAGACGAGGTCATCGACCTCCTCGCCCATAAGGCTGGACGAGGCGATGAAGTCGCAGCGATCACCGAGAGTGCGATGCGCGGCGATATCGATTTCGCCGAATCGCTGCGCCAGCGTGTGGCGACACTGGCCGGACTCTCCGAGTCGGTCATCGCCGACGTGCAGTCTGCCATCCGACTCACACCCGGTGCGCGAACCCTGATCAGGACGTTGAAGTCACTGGGATTCCACGTCTGCCTCGTCTCCGGCGGGTTCCATCAGGTCATCGATCCTCTCGCTGCCGAGTTGGGCGTCGATCGTGTTCGCGCGAATGTTCTGGAGATCGCCAACGGCACCCTCACCGGGCGGGTGACCGGGGAACTGATCGATCGGATCGGCAAGCGCCGGGCCCTCGAAGACTTCGCCGCCGAGTTCAGCGTCCCGCTCAGCCAGGCCATCGCCGTCGGGGATGGAGCCAATGATCTGGACATGCTTTCTGCTGCGGGATTGGGCGTCGCATTCAATGCGAAGCCGGCGGTTCGTGCCGCTGCCCACACATCGCTGTCCCGGCCCTATCTCGACTCCATCCTCTTCCTTCTCGGTGTCACGCGCGCGGAAGTGGAAGCCGCCGATCGCGAACTCGGCATCGACGTACGCAGACCCGAGATCGAACTCGCCGACACGCGTCACGATTCGTGAATCTGCACGCGGCCTAGTTCGACCAATCGGCATAGTTCAACCACGCGCCGTAGTTCAACCACTCGGCATAGTTCAACCGCGCGGAATCGCGATCTCGCGCAGGCGTATCGCCTGCGGATCACGCCACGTGCCCATAACATCCACTACGGCTATGGAACTCGTAGGGAACTTGTCCGCGAGTATCTGACTCGCCTTGTCGTCCGCAGAATCCGGCCACGACGCAACGAAATCCTCGAGGCCGGGATTGTGTCCGATGAGCAACACCGTGCGGGCCTCGTCGGGAAGCCCGGTGACGATGGCGGCCAGCTCCGTCCAGTGTGCTTCGTACACGCGATCTTCATAGACGATGTGCGAAGGCTGCTGCCACGTCGAGACCACGAGATCCGCCGTCTCGCGGGTGCGGATGGCAGGTGAGCAGATGATCAGGTCGGGTATGCCGACAGTGCTCGCGATCCAGCGTCCCGCCACCGGGGCGTCACGGCGCCCACGATCATTCAAGGGCCGTTGGGAATCGGTCACCCCAGGGGGCCAGGCAGACTTCGCATGGCGCATCAGCACAAGCGTGCGGTCGGGATCTTTCCGCGAGGAGACAGACACGGGTCGAAGTCACACACCCTGGGAGTGATAGCCACCATCGACATGGACGACCTCGCCGGTGGTTGCGGGAAACCACGGTGACAGCAGCGCGATGCACGCCCGTGCGGCCGGCTCGGGATCCTCCACATCCCATCCCAGCGGCGCGCGATCGGTCCATACCGTCTCGAATTCCTCGAAGCCGGGAATGCTCTTGGCCGCCATCGTCCGAATCGGCCCGGCAGCCACGAGATTGACTCGGATTCCGGAGGGACCCAGATCGCGGGCGAGATATCGGGAGGTGGATTCCAAGGCCGCCTTCGCAACTCCCATCCAGTCATAGGTCGGCCAGGCGACAGTCGCGTCGAAATCCAGACCGACGACAGCGGACCTCGGCTGTAGAAGGTCACGGCAGGCGACGGCTAGTGACTTCAACGAAAAGGCAGACACCTCGACGGCCGTGGCGACGTCCGACCACTCCGTATTCAAGAAGTTCCCCCCGAGAGCCGACTCCGGAGCGAACCCGATCGAATGCACGACTCCGTGCAGCGCGTCGGTGAGATGCCGAAGTCGGTCGACCAGAGACGTGAGGTCGTCTGGACTGGTCACATCGAGTTCGATGACCTCAGCCTGCTGCGGCAATCTGCTGGCTGCCCGTTTGGTGAGCGATAGTGCCCGCCCGAAGGAACTCAAGATCACCGTCGCACCCTGCTCCTGTGCGAGCCTGGCAATGTGGAAGGCGATCGATTGATCGGTCAGGACCCCGGTGACCAGGATGGTTCGGCCCTCGAGCATTCCCGTCGTGGTGTCGGTCACCTTCGCTCCTCAGCGTGTGTTGTCGGACTTCCTGTGTCGTGTGCGAGTTGCCGGTTGACTCAGTGTCCCATCCCCAAGCCGCCGTCTACGGGTATGACAGCACCATTGATGTATGCGGAGGCATCACTGGCCAGGAATGCGATGACCGTCGCAACCTCCTCTGGAGTGGCGTACCGACCTGCTGGAATGCTCGACAGGATCGCCTCTCTTTGCTTCACGTCCAATTCCGCGGTCATATCCGTGTCGACGAATCCCGGCGCGACGATGTTCACGGTGATCCCGCGCGAACCGAGTTCCCGTGCCATGGAGCGCCCTGCACCGACGAGGCCGGCCTTGGCGGCTGCATAGTTCACCTGCCCTGCGGAACCAGCGGCCCATACGACACTTGAGATCAAGATGATGCGACCGTGGCGCGCTTTGAGCATTCCCCGAGCAGCTCGCCGTGCGCATCGAAGAGCGCCGACAAGATTCGTTTGCAAGACGTCGTCGATGTCGTCATCCGTCATGCGCATCAGCAGGGTGTCCCTGGTGATCCCCGCATTGGCCACCAGGACATCGACGGGGCCGTAATCCCGTTCCACCTCAGCGAAGGCCGAGTCCACACTCTGAGTCGATGACACATCCATGGGCACGCAGGCGATGCCATCAGGTGCGGTGCCGGAACGACTCCCTGCGACCGGGGTGAAGCCTGCCGACGACATCGACCGGACGGTTGCCAGGCCGATCCCCCGGTTGCCACCGGTGACGAGCGCAACGGGCGATTCCATGTCCCAACTCCCTCGAGTTCTCCTCCGGTAGGCGGAAGTACCGTATCGAGCCACCTTCACCCGCTAGCATCACGGCACGAGTTGACAGGAAGGGCCTCGACCTCCCGGAGCCTCGAAGGGTGCGCCATGAGCAGTAGGGGAATTCGGGAAGGGCGAGCCTTCGAGCGGTTCATCAACTTCACCGACGCCGTTGTCGCGATTGCGATCACCCTAATGGCGCTGCCTCTCATCGACATCGAAGGACCCGGACCCGACGAAACCGTCTGGCAGGTCATCGCCGCGAACTCCGGCGCGATCCTCGTCTTTGTCTTGGCCTTCGCGATCGTGGCCAACAGCTGGTTCGTGCACAACCGGATCGTGAATGACATGCGCGGGTACGACGCCACCGTCTTCTGGCTCAACATCGCCTGGATCGCAGTCATCGCGGTCATCCCGTGGGCGGCGAACCTCTACGGCAGCGCGTCGGATCGATTCGAGGGAGGTGAGGGACTCGGGGGCACCGGCTTGTTCTTCTATCTCCTCCTCGCCATCGTCACCTTCATCGGCCTCCTGATCTCCAAGTATGTGAATCGCCACCCCGAACTCCTCGAGCCTGATCGAACAGATCGCTGGCGCCGGGACCGATCGGTCTCCGACGCCGTCGCCATCACGTTGATCATCACGTTCCTGGCCATCGGTGTAGCGAGCCTGTTCTTCCCCACGATCTCCTCCTATCTGCCGCTGGTGCTGATCCCCCTCATCAGGTTCGTGACGGTCCGCCGATTCCGACCGGCAGCCGAACCTGCCTAGAGGCATCCGGTCCGCGCGCGGATCAGCCTTCGGGGCCGTAACGTAGGGTCGTTGACACGGGGCACCATGGGCAGGAGGGCGACGAGCGGCATGGCCGAGCAGGTGCACAGCATCACCGGGGCTGCCCAGGGGATCACCGATGATCAGGCACCCCGCACCCGCAGGTATCTCATCTCGATGGGTATCCGCACCGCCTGCGTGATCGCCGCCATCATCGTCCCCGGCTGGCCCAGGTGGGTGCTGATCGCCGGGGCGGTCATCCTGCCCTACGTCGCGGTCGTTGCCGCGAACGCCGGTCGGTCGCGGCAACGACAGCCCGCACCGACTGCGTCGATACCGCTTCGGCCCGAACTGCCCGCACCGCGCTCGCTGCCCCCGCAGTAAGGCAGCCCTGCGGCTTTGTGATCGACGTCATATCCGCCTGACTAGGCTTCGTCGGATGGCCGTGCAGCCCCCCGAGCGGATACCGTGAAGGACATGTGGTCGCTGCTGCGGACCCCGCGCTGGCTGGGCTTCACGGTGCTCGTCATCGTCGCCATCGTCGGCTTCGGGCTGCTCAGTTCGTGGCAGTGGAGCCGGGCCGAGGAGGAACGCCAGGCCCGCAACGCCCAGATCGCCCAGACCGAGGTCGAGCGCCTCGGCCTGAGCGCGGCGCTTTCGAGACTCGAGCAGACCGTCCCCGATGATCTTCGCCGGCCGATCGAGGTGTTCGGCATCTACGATCCGGAGAGAACCGTCCTCGTGCGACAACGCCCCCTCGATGGCCGGAATGGCTTCTGGGTCGCCACGCCCCTGCGTGTTTCCACCAGCCCAGGTGCATCCACGACCTGGATCTGGGTCAATCGGGGATGGATCCCCGCGACCGGTGCCGCGACGGCCACCGTGACCCCTCCGCCTCCCCCGGCGGGCGAGGTGCGTATCTTCGGCTGGCTCGTGGCCTCGGAGGTCACCCGCGAGGTGATCACGGACCTGCCCCCCAACCAGGTGCGCTGGTTGGACACCCGCGAACTCGATGCTTTCGGGGCAGAACCGCTGCCGGTCTATGTCGAGCGGACCGCGAGCGATCCCAGCGAGCCCGACCTGCTGGCACTACCCCTGCCGGAGATCGATGAGACTCAGAACATCTCCTATGCCGTGCAATGGCTGGTGTTCGCGGTCATCGCCCTCGGCGGTTGGTTCTTCTTCCTCCGGCGCGAAGCGCGCGAGGATGCCCACGAACGAGTGCCGTCCACCTCGACCTAGGCGAACTGGGTCCGATACAGATGCGCGTAGGCACCACCGTGCGCCAGGAGGTCATCGTGGGTTCCCGTCTCCACGATGCCTCCCGATTCGACTACCGCGATCAAGTCCGCCCGACGAACCGTGGACAGTCGATGCGCGATCACCAAGGCGGTTCGGCCTTCGAGCGCGTTATCGAGGGCCGCTTGGACAGCAGCCTCGCTCTGGGAATCCAAGTGCGCTGTGGCCTCGTCCAACAGCACGACACGAGGTGACCGCAACAGCATGCGCGCCAGTGCAATGCGCTGCTTCTCACCGCCACTGAGACGGTGACCGCGGTCCCCCACCACCGTGTCGAGTCCCTCGGGGAGCCGATCGACGAGCTCCATGATGTGCGCCTGCTCCAATGCGATCCGCATCTGTTCCGGGGTCGCCGTGGGATTCGCATAGCGCAGATTCGATTCGATCGTGTCATGGAAAAGGTGGGACTCCTGTGTGACGACTCCCAGCGCTGCATGGAGCGAGTTGAGGCTGGTGTCGCGAACATCGACCCCGCCGATGCGCACCGCACCTTGTGTCGCGTCGTATAACCGGGCGACGAGGCCCACCATGGTCGATTTTCCTGCACCCGAGGGGCCCACGAGCGCGACGAGTTGTCCGGGCTCCACGGTAAGCGAGACATCGTGCAGGACATCCTTGGGCTCCGCCTCCTCCACGTCGCGTGCCACCGATTCCAGGGAGGCAAGAGAAACCTCGTCCTTCGTCGGATATCGGAAGCTCACATGGTCGAACTGCACCGACAGCGGCCCATCCGGAACGGGCACGGGTGGCGGATCCTTGCGATCGGAGACCAGGGGTGGCAGATCGAGAATCTCGAAGACTCTCTCGAAACTCACGAGGGCGGTCATCACATCGACGCGGACGTTACTCAAGGCGGTAAGCGGTCCGTACAGCTGCGCGAGAAGAGCGATGATCGCCAGCAGGGTGCCCAGCGTGATCCCACCGGAGATCACCAGATTTCCACCCACGCCGTAGGCGATGGCCGTCGCCAATGCGGCAACGAGTGCCAATGCAGTGAAGAACCACCGGTTCGCCATGGCTATCGATACACCGGCGTCGCGAACCCGGGCGGCCCTGCCACTGAACTCGCGATCCTCATCCGTGGGCCGCCCGTACAGGGTCACGAGGAGCGCGCCTGCAACATTGAAGCGTTCGGTCATCTGCGCGTTCATGCGGGCGTTGTCTTGCATCTGCTGCCGCGTCAGGACCTGGAGCCTGCGGCCCATCCATCGCGCCGGCAGCAAGAACAGCGGAACCAGCAGAAGTGCAAGAACCGTCACCTGCCACGACAGCAGCAGCATGGTGATCAACACGATGACGGTGGTGATCAGGTTTCCCACGACCCCACCCAGGGTCGAGGTGAAGGCCTGTTGAGCACCCATCACGTCGGTGTTCAGTCGTGACACCAATGCACCGGTCTGAGCTCGGGTGAAGAAGGCGATCGACTGGCGCTGGACATGCGCATACACCTGCGTGCGCAGGTCGAAAATCAATCCTTCTCCGATACGTGCAGAAAACCATCGACTGATGATCCCTACACCCGCGTCCACGATTGCGAGAACCGCGATGAGTATCGCCAGCCAGGTAACCAGCCAGGCATCACCGACGGTGATCCCATCATCGACGATGACCCGGAACACGAGGGGTTGTGCAACGGTGAGGATGGACGTCGCGATCAGGGTGATCAAGAACGCGATCACCAACCCTCGGTACGGTCGCGCATATCCGAGGACCCGGCGCACCACGCCACGGTTCACGGGCTTGATCTGGCTGCGATCCTGGGTTACCGCTCGATAGGCCGCCCAGGGCCCCGGCATCGTCATGCCATGAGCCGAGCCATCGCCCGCAGTCGATCCCGCTGCGCTTCCCGCTCTCGCCGATACTGCTCCGGTAGCCCGTCGATACCCCCGAGCAGATGCTTCAACGCCGTCACTGCACCGGGCGGGGTGTTGGTGATCTTGTCGATGAGATCGTCAGCCGCGGCCTGCGGATCTTCTCGAGGAGCCAACGCAAGGCCCCAGCTATGCAGTTCGTCAGCGCTGATGTCACGCCCTGTAGCGCAGGCCTCTAGCGCTGGACCGTATCCAGCACCCCGCACCATGGGTAGCGTGCCTCCCAGATCGGGAACCAGTCCCCAACTCGTCTCCTTCATGGCGAACACCGCGTCCGGGTGGGCGATGATCACGTCGCACGCCAGAGCCAGTTGGAAGCCGGCGCCCACGGCATGTCCCTGGACGACCGCGATGGAAACCGGATCGACCTCGCGGAACCAGGAGAACCCGGCCTGCGCGGATTGGATGAATTCCTCGAGAGCGGTATCGCCCTTAGATGCGAGTTCGACGAACGATGGTTCGCCGGGAATCCCATCGGGTGTGAACATTCGTCGGTCCATACCCGCCGAGAAACTCGGCCCCTCACCGGTGAGCACGATCGCGGCTACCGCCGGATCGGTGTCACGAATACGGGCCCCGATGGCGGCCAGGACCCGCCACAGCGATGGAGTCTGAGCGTTGCGGACTTCGGGCCGGTTCAATCGCAGGTCGAGTCGTCGTTGAGTCCCGGTCACCACCAGGCCGACCCCAGCCGTATCGATTCCGTCCAGGCTGATCGGCAGGTCGGATGGCAGATTCGTCGAGGTCGCTGTCATGGTTCAAGTCTGGACCCGACCAGCTCCGCGTGCGCTCGGTGGGTCAGGCCAGGGCGACGAGCTCGGCGTAATCCTCGTTCCAGAGGTCCTCATCCCCCTCGGGCAGGATGACCACCCGCTCGGGATCGAGGGCCTGCACCGCACCTTCATCGTGGGTGACCAGGACTACTGCCCCGCGATAGGTACCCAGTGCCGCCAGGATCTCCTCGCGGCTGGCGGGATCGAGGTTGTTCGTGGGTTCGTCCAGCAGCAGGACATTGGCGCCCGAGACCACGAGCATCGCCAGGGCAAGTCGTGTCTTCTCGCCTCCGGAGAGCACGCCGGCTGGCTTTTCGACATCGTCACCGCTGAACAGGAAGGAACCGAGCACCGATCTGGCTTGCGTATCGGTGAGGTGATCGGCGCCGCTCATCATGTTCGACAGCACGCTGCGGTCAGGGTCGAGGGTCTCGTGCTCCTGGGCGTAGTATCCGATGCGGGCGCCATGCCCGAGAGCCACCGATCCGGTATCAGGTGGATCGATACCCGCCAGGATGCGCAACAGCGTCGTCTTCCCCGCACCATTCAAACCCAGGATGACCACTCGAGATCCCCGATCGATAGCGAGATCGACGTCGGTGAAGACCTCCAGCGACCCATACGATCTGGTCAATCCTCGTGCGTGCACCGGAGTCTTCCCGCACGGCGCCGGATCGGGAAAGCGCAGCCGCGCGACTCGATCCGCCTGACGCTGATCCTCGAGCCCCGATTCCAAACGATCCGCTCGCTTGAGCATGGACTGTGCCGCCCGCGCCTTGGTTGCCTTGGCCCGCATCCGATCTGCTTGATCGCGAAGGGTCGACGCCTGGCGCTGGGCATTCGCTCTCTCACGCTTGCGCCGCCGTTCATCGGTCTCGCGCTGTTGCAAGTATGCGTGCCATCCCATGGCGTAGTGATCCAAGCAGGCCCTCGTCGCATCGAGGTGGATGACGGAGGTGATCGTCGATTCCAGCAGTTGAGTGTCGTGGCTGATGACCACGAAGCCACCGGGGAACGCTGCTAGGAATTTGCGAAGCCAGTTGATCGAGTCGGCATCGAGGTGGTTCGTCGGCTCATCGAGCAGCAGGATGTCGTGGTTACCGAACAGGATGCGGGCGAGTTCGATGCGACGGCGCTGGCCTCCCGAGAGGGTGCCCAACGGCTGATCCAGAACCCGAGTCGGCAATCCGAGACTGGAGGCGATCATCGCCGATTGCGATTCGGCGGCGTAACCGCCCCGCGACTCGAATTCCACAAGAGCCCGGTCATAGCCCTTCATCGCGCGTGCCTGGCGCTCGGCGTCCTCGTCACCCATCTCCAGGCTCATCCGCTCCATGCGGCGCAGCGAGGCCGCCAGATCCCGGGCGTCAAGGATGTGATCCTTGGCGATCACTTCCGGGTCCGCAGCTCTTGGATCCTGGGGCAGGTATCCCACGCTTCCGGTGCGGGTAATGGCGCCGGCCGCGGGCAACCCGTCACCGGCGAGAATCCTGGTCAGGGTCGTCTTGCCCGCCCCATTGCGGCCGACGAGTCCGACCCGGTCACCCGGTCCGATGCGCAGCGACGCATCCTCGAGGAGCAACCGGGAACCGGCACGCAGCTCTAGGCCGGTCGCTGAGATCACAAGTGTCCAATATGCCCCACGGCTGTCGCGGATCCCAAACCCGCCGGCAGCGGATACGGGCAGACCGGGGAGAGCGAACCACCGTCAGACATTGAAGCCGAGGGCGCGCAGCATCTCGCGTCCCTCATCAGTGATCTTGTCTGGGCCCCAGGGTGGCATCCAGACCCAGTTGATGGCGAAGTCAGTCACCAGCCCCTCGAGGGCTGCACGTGTCTGGTCCTCGATCACATCCGTGAGCGGGCAGGCCGCTGACGTGAGTGTCATGTCGATCGTGGCCGAATTCGATTCGTCGACGTGGATTCCATACACCAGGCCGAGATCCACGACGTTGATCCCGAGTTCGGGATCCACCACGTCTTTCATCGCCTCGAACAGGTCATCCTCGGTGCGTACCCCGGCCTCGCTCATCATCGACTCCTTCCGCTGTCGGCATCCGCCTCATTCGACTGTGCTGCTACTCCCCCGTCGGCGTGCGCCTGAACAAGGGCGTCCTTGAACGCCATCCACGACAGGAGCGCGCACTTCACGCGAGCGGGATACTTCGAGACGCCGGCGAACGCCGCTGCGTCGCCGAGCACATCTTCGTCCGGTTCGATCCGTCCCCGAGAGGAGACCATCTCGTGGAACGCACCCTCGATCGCCAGTGCATCGGCCTCCGTCTGGCCCACGAGCAGTTCGTGCAGGACGCTGGCTGAGGCCTGGGATATCGAGCAGCCCTGCCCGTCATAGGAAACATCTTCGATGATCGTCCGACCAGCCTCATCGTGCCCGAGGGTCACGCGAAGATCGATCTCATCCCCGCACGTCGGATTGACGTGGTGCACCTGCGCGGCGAAGGGTTCCCTCAACCCTTTGCCGACCGGGTTTCTGTAGTGGTCCAGGATGATCTCCTGGTACAGGGCATCGACATCCATCACGCGACTCCGAAGAACTTTCGACTGTCTTGCAACGCAGAAAGAAAAGCATCGATATCCGAAACGTCGTTGTACAGATAGGGGGAAACCCGGGTCGTGGCCGGCACGTTCATCCGACGACAGGTCGGCCAAGCGCAGTGATGGCCCACGCGGACAGCGACACCGCGATCATCGAGAACCTGCCCTAGGTCATGGGGGTGGATGCCGTCGACCACGAACGAAACCGCGCTCCCGCGGGACTCATTGACGGTTGGTCCGATGACCCGGACCCCGGGAATCGCGGCGAGTCCATCGAGGGTGCGCTGAGTCAACCTGTGCTCGTGAGCAGCGACCTCGTGCATTCCCAGGGCGTCGAGGTAGTCGCACGCCGCTGCAAGTCCCACGGCCTGGGCCACCATCGGCACGCCTGCCTCGAAACGCGTGGGTGGGGCCGCGAAGGTCGATTCCGCCATCGTCACCGTCTCGATCATCGAACCACCCGTGATGAAAGGCGACATCGCATCAGCGATCTCCGGGCGCATCCACAGGCATCCGATTCCGGTCGGGCCGAGCATCTTGTGTCCGCTCCACGCAACGGCATCGACATCGAGTGTGGAGACATCCACGGCTTGATGCGGGATCGACTGGCACGCATCCAGCACGACGAGGGCTGCGACCTCGCGAGCTGCCTGGGAGACAGCGGCGACGTCGTTGATCGTCCCGAGGAGATTCGATTGGTGCGTGAATGACACCACCTTCGTTCGCGGTCCGATGATGTCTTTCATCGCATCGAGATCGAGTCGTCCCTCATCGGTGATGGGAATCCATCGCAGCAGGGCCCCGGTCTTGGCGCATACCTCTTGCCACGGAACGAGATTCGCGTGGTGTTCCATCTCCGTCACGACGATCTCGTCCCCCGGTGCCAACACGAACTGCTCGCCGCCGTCAGGCAGCACGGCCCCGTGGATGGATTTAGCCGTCGCATTCGAGAACGCGTACGCGATGAGGTTCAGACCTTCTGTGGCATTGCGGGTGAACACCACGTCGTCGGCTCGGGCACCGACGAAGGAGGCTATGCGGGCCCGCGCCCCCTCGTAGGCCTCCGTGGCTTCCTCTGCCAGTTGGTGAGCACCTCGATGCACGGCAGCGTTCGCCGTCTCGTAGTAGTAACGCTCGGCATCGAGAACAGTTCGCGGTTTCTGCGATGTCGCTGCAGAGTCGAGGTACACGAGGCGACGACCATCACGCACGGTACGCGCCAGAATCGGGAAGTCTTCCCTGATACTGGTCGCATCCCAGACGCGGGTTCGGTCTGCCTCAGCGATGCTCATGACGCCACGCTGGCCCTTACCGCTGCGATGAATTTCTCGTAACCCTCATCCTCGAGGGTTGTTGCCAACTCCGGCCCACCGGATTCGACGATGCGACCATCGACGAAAACGTGCACGAAGTCAGGGTGGATGTAGCGCAGGATCCGGGTGTAGTGGGTGATGAGCAGCGTTCCCGTCTGGCCGGACTCGCGATACCGGTTCACACCTTCGGAGACAACGCGAAGCGCATCGACGTCGAGACCCGAGTCGGTTTCGTCCAAAATGGCGATCTTGGGCTTGAGCAACTCCAGTTGCAGGATTTCATGCCGCTTCTTCTCGCCGCCGGAGAATCCCTCGTTCACGCTGCGCTCGGCGAAGGACGGATCGATCGACAGGGCCGCCATCGCCTCCTTCATCTCCTTCAGCCATAGACGCAGCTTGGGAGCCTCTCCACGAACCGCTGTCGCCGAGGTGCGCAGGAAATTCGACACCGAGACTCCGGGGATCTCCACCGGGTACTGCATCGCCAGGAACAGGCCGGCACGAGCTCGTTCATCGACGCTCATCTCGAGGACATCGGCACCGTCGAGGGTGATCGACCCTTGCGTCACCTGGTACTTCGGGTGGCCTGCGATGACATAGGCGAGCGTCGACTTCCCTGATCCGTTCGGCCCCATCACGGCATGGGTCTGGCCCTGGCTGATGGTCAGATCGACACCACGAAGGATGGGCTGCTCACCGGTATCGGTTTCCACCGACGCATGCAGGTCGACGATCTCGAGGGTGGACATGTGGACTCCTTCGCTGTGGGAACTATGACTGTGGGGACGGTTATGGAATGACGGGGACAGTTAGGGATGATGACTATGCGTCGGGGCTCGGTGTCGATGCGGGCACCTCGACATCGACGAGAATCCGAGCATCGTCGCCGTCACCGCTGATCTGAACCGCATAGGTGGGTACCGGCTCGGTCGCCGGCAGGGTGAGCGCAGCACCGGTGCGCAGATCGAAGGAGGACCCGTGCAACCAGCACTCGATGGCGCAGTCGGCGACCTCACCTTCGGACAGAGCGACGTCGGCGTGAGAGCAGCGGTCAGCGAGTGCGTAGATGCCGCAGTCATCGCGCGCGATGACCACCGCTGCACCCTCGATCTCGACCCTGAGCGCTCCGGGAAGTGGAATGTCGGAGACCGCACCGACATCCACCGCGCTCATGAATCCACCTCGTCGTCGACACCGAGTACATCCGCGACGAGGTCGGTGACGCCAAGTCGCGCATCGATCGTGCGCATGACCGAATCTGCGAGCCCTGGGATTCCCGTGCGGCCCAGGATGTCGGCGAAGAATCCCCGGACGACGAGGACACGAGCGAGATCCTCGTCGATTCCCCGGGCGCGAAGATAGAACATCTGCTCGTCATCGAAGCGTCCGGTAGCGCTCGCGTGACCGGCACCCACGACCTCGCCGGTTTCCAGTTCGAGATTGGGGACCGAGTCCGCCCGAGCACCATCGCTGAGGACGAGATTGCGGTTGACCTCGTAGGTGTCGATCCCGATCGCATCGGCTCGCACGAGGACATCACCGATCCAGACCGTGTGAGTCCCCTCACCCTCGAGAGCACCCTTGTAGATCACCGAGCTGCGTCCGTGCGGTTGGCTGTGATCGACGAAGACCCGATGCTCATGATGTTGGCCACCGTCGGCGAAGAACAACCCGAGCAGCTCTACATCACCGCCTGGCGCGGTGTACTCCACCGATGCGTTCATCCGCACCAGATCCGCGCCCAGAGTGATGATGGATGACTTCACCACTGCATCCCGACCCAGGCGAACGTGCAGGCGCGAGACGTTCACCGCGGATGCATCCTGGTCGACGACGGTGGCGATCGTGGCTTTGGACTGATCTGCCGCGTGGACTTGGATTCCGCCCGCGAATACGCCCTCCCCGGTGAATCGGATCGCCACACTCACGTGCGAGAAGGCCCCGACCTCGATGCGCAGTTGAGCGAAGGACACCCCTGCTGGTGTGTCGATCGAGATCTCGACGGGCTCATCTACCGTGGTCTCCGGTGCGATAGCCACAAGCGTGACCGATTCAGCACCCGACCAAGCGATGGCTGAGATCCGATCGATGGGCGCAGCGCTGGCATCGCCCTGGAGCTCGGTCAGCGGCACGTCGCTCACGGTCACACCGTCGAGTGAGGACACTGAGACCTTCGGTACCGCTGACGCCTGAGGGTGTTCGTGCAAGCCGCCCAAACGCGCGAGTGGCGTGAATCTCCACTCTTCCTCGCGCCCGGTCGGAACTTCGAATGCCTCGGGGTCGTAGGACACCACCAGGGGCGCGTGATCTGAGGCGGGAGCCATCACCGGTGACATCAGCCAACGGCTCCTTCCATCTGAAGCTCGATCAGACGGTTCAGTTCGAGTGCGTATTCCATCGGCAACTCTCGAGCGATCGGCTCGACGAAGCCCCGGACGATCATCGCCATGGCCTCGTCTTCCTCCATGCCGCGACTCATCAGATAGAACAACTGATCTTCGCTGACTTTGCTCACCGTCGCTTCATGTCCCATGGACACGTCGTCTTCGCGAACATCGACATAGGGGTAGGTATCCGAACGGGAGATGTCGTCCACGAGCAGGGCATCGCATTTCACCGTGCTCTTGGAACCGTGCGAGCCTTCCAACACCTGCACCAGGCCGCGATACGAGGTGCGGCCGCCACCGCGGGCCACTGACTTGGAGATGATCGTGGAAGACGTCCGTGGAGCAGCGTGGACCATCTTGGCTCCCGCATCCTGGTGCTGACCTTCACCGGCGAAGGCGACCGACAGAGTCTCGCCCTTGGCCTGCTCACCGGTCATCCACACAGCCGGGTATTTCATCGTCACCTTGGAACCGATGTTCCCGTCGATCCACTCCATCGTCGCTCCCGCATGCGCGACCGCGCGCTTGGTGACGAGGTTGTAAACGTTATTCGACCAGTTCTGGATGGTCGTGTACCGGCAGCGAGCACCCGGCTTCACGACGATCTCCACGACGGCGGAGTGCAGGGAATCGGACGAATAGATCGGAGCGGTGCAGCCCTCGACGTAGTGCACGTAGGCACCCTCGTCGACGATGATCAAGGTGCGCTCGAACTGACCCATGTTCTCGGTGTTGATACGGAAGTAGGCCTGCAGGGGGATCTCGACGTTCACGCCCTTGGGCACATAGATGAACGACCCGCCAGACCACACTGCGGTGTTCAACGCCGCGAACTTGTTGTCACCCACCGGAATGACCGAACCGAAGTACTCGCGGAACAGGTCCTCGTGTTCTCTGAGCCCGGTATCGGTGTCGAGGAAGAGCACGCCCTGCTCCTCGAGATCCTCACGGATCTGGTGATACACGACCTCCGACTCGTACTGAGCCGCCACACCGGCGATCAACCTGGCCTTCTCCGCCTCCGGGATGCCGAGTTTGTCGTAGGTCGACTTGATGTCGTCGGGCAATTCCTCCCAGGTGGTGGCCTGCTTCTCCGTCGAACGAACGAAGTACTTGATCTTGTCGAAGTCGATTCCGTTCAGGTTGGATCCCCACATCGGCATCGGCTTCTTCTCGAACAGCCGCAAACCCTTCAGCCGCAGCTGGAGCATCCATTCCGGCTCATTCTTCAGGGCACTGATCTCGCGGACGACCTCCTCATTCAGACCACGACGAGCCTTAGCGCCCGCCTCATCGGAGTCGCGCCATCCGTAGGCGTAGTTGCCGAGACCGTCGAGCTCGGGATGCGCTGTGGTCGTCATAGCGAGTTCACTCCTTCGATGCGATGTGCCTGAGGTTGTGGATGGAGTCGTGGATGGGGTCGTGCATGGGGTCGTGCATGTGGTCGTTCCTGGCTTCGGTCACCGTACGCCGTCGCCATCGGTCCTTCGACGCTGTCTGCTCGTGTCATCACTGGCGTTCCTCGATCGTGGAATCAGGAGACCCCTCGCGGTGTCCCGCGGGTGTATTCGCCACCGGAACAAGCGTGGTGCACACCCCATCCCCGTGCGCGATCGTCGCCAACCGCAGAACGTGGGTTCCCAGCAGCCTTTCGAACGCCAGGGTCTCGGCCTCGCACAGTTGGGGGAACTGCTCGGCGACATGGGAGATCGGGCAGTGGTGCTGGCAGATCTGGACGGCGCTGCCCTCGCCTCGTACCGAGGTAGCCGCGTATCCCTCCTCGGTGAGCACGGACACCAGCGCATCGACCCGATCGCCGACATCGGGGATCGGGTCGAAATCACCCCGGTGGTGCTCGGCCCAGCCATCAGCGCGGTGCCGCGCGAACTGCGCGACCCTGTCGGTACTGCCGTCACCGCTGCTGGCGTCCGCAAGATCATTCGAGGAGTCCGATTCACCGGCAGCATCCTCACGGGCGGCATCATCCACCGATCCGGATTCGGCGAGGAATCGCAGGGCGCTGAGTGCCAGGTCGTCGTAGGCGAGATCGAAGGCATGCGACCCACGGTCGGTGAGCGCGAAGACGCGAGCGGGTCGACCCCGACCCCGCTGCGGGGTCGGACCGAACGGGGGACGATTCGACGCGGAGACCAGCCCCTGTTCCACCAGGGCATCGAGGTGTCGACGGACGACAGCGCCGCTGAGACCCAGGCCCTGTGCCAGGGATGCGGCTGTCGCCGGACCGCCGTCGTGCAGAGCACGGGCGACCCGTTCGGCACCGGGGCTCGGGAATTTCACACCCCTAGTGTGTCATTAATCGCGGCGAGTGCAACCTCGGGGGACGCCAGCCCGACTGCCTAGACTGCCGGCCGTGGGCACCGTCGATATCTACCCCGCTGCAGGGAAGGCAGCGGAGTTGGCCGTCGAGATCTCCGGCCTCCAGGTGCGTTACGGCGCTACCCGCGCCCTGGCCGGGCTCGATCTCGAGGTCCCCACCGGGCGCATCACCGCCCTACTCGGTCCTAATGGTGCGGGAAAATCCACCACGGTTGCGGCGATCGCCGGACTGGTGACCCCGGATGCCGGCCGTGTACGCGTGCTCGGGGGTGCCCCGGGGCGAATCGAAGCTCGATGCGAGCTCGGCGTGATGCTGCAGGAGGGCGGTATCCCCACAGGCGCACACGCGGTGTCGATCGTGCGACATCACGCAGCCCTTCGCGGAGCTGCCGATACCGCGGATCAGGTCGTCGCGGATCTCGATTTGGGCGCCATCGGCCGAACCACCTTCCGGCGGATGTCCGGCGGCCAAAAGCGTATGGTCGCGCTGGGCTGCGCCCTCGTCGGCGAACCGCGGATGGTGATCGTGGACGAGCCGACCGCCGGCTTGGATCCCCAGGCCCGCCGCAAGACCTGGCAGATCCTCGATCGGTTGCGCAGCCGTGGCGTCACGGTGTTGCTGTCCACCCACGACCTGGACGAGGCCGAGCGTCTCGGCGACCACATCGCCATCGTCGATTCCGGCC
>CAJXYI010000005.1 GCA_913063435.1 uncultured Actinomycetales bacterium
GGGCGGCGCGCTGCAACGATTCGGCATCCGCGAATCCATTATCGCGCCGCAAGCCGTGCACGATGAGCACGATCAACCCACCGATCCACACCATTGCTGCCGCCACGTGCGCCACCCCGGCTGATAGCGCGAGGGCGTGGTCACCGAGCCCGGAACCGTGACCGGCCAGTGTCGGTAGTGATGCTGCTCCGATGGTCAGCACGAGCAGCACCGCAGCACTCGCGGTCGAGGCGATGAACACCGCGGCCACTGTTACAACCGCTGCTAGCAGTGCGGTGAAGGCGAGAGCACGCGAAGTGGGGATCTCCATCGCGTAGGTCGAGATGATCTCCGGGCGCACCGCCTCGCTCAGCGGGACACCGAGGACGTTGCCGACGGTGAGCACCATCTGGATGAGGGCGAGCACCGCCCACACTGCTGCGGATACGACGGCGCGCATGATGTCCGCGCGGCCGAGAGAGGACACCGTGCCCGTGCGCCCAGCCGGATCGAGGAATGCCGCGCCGATCAACCATGCGGCGGTCACCGCGGCGGCAAGGTCGGTGAGCACCCGTGAGATCGGAAGCCCCCAGCCGATGATCGCGCCGGGATCGGGCAGCCCGGGAGTGGAGGGCTCGTAGGCACCGCCGGCGGCGACCATCGCCGCGGTCGTGGCGAGGACCGCGAGGATCGCGAGGCCGAAGGCACGGGGGCCCCAGCGGCCGAAGCGCGGCTCGGCCTGCTCGGGTGCGTCGGGGGCGGTGGCGAGGGTCATCTGCGGCGGACGACCAATCCGATGATGACGACGACCGCCAAGGCGATGACCGCGATGCCGGCGATCAGCCAGCCGGTCGTGCTGCCGGTTTCATCCGAGGCCTCGGTCGTGGTCGGAGAGGGCACCGGCGTCGTCGGCTCCGGGGTGGGGGCGGGCGCGGTGGTCGGCTCGGGGGTCGGCGTCGGAACTGGTGTGGGAGTGGGTTCAGGGGTCGGCCCAGCCTCGGGATAGCTGAAGAAGATCGACCCGTTCACCGGGTGGCCGTCTTGGGACACCACGCGGTATTCCACCGTCCACTCCCCGGCGGGCAGGTCGGCCGGCCAAGCCAGGATCGCCACGTTGTTCTCGATGGATACGGCGGTCAGGTCGGTCGTCTCGCCTTCGGGGGAGATACGAATGAACCGCACGAAGTCCGGCAGTAGCGGCTCGGAGAACGTGAAGGTCACCTCGGTGGGGGCTGCCTCGAGCACGGCCCCGTCGATGGGATCGGTGCTCACCAGATCGGCATGGGCGTTCGCGGGGGCGGCTGTGAGACCCACCCCGATCAGCACGAGCACCCCGGCGAACAGGCCGGCGATCACACGTCGAACGAAGGTCACCCTTCGAGGGTACGACGAGATCGCTTATTAGGCTGATGCAGGTGTTGGAGAGCGACTTCGCCCAGATCGCCGCCATCCTCGCTATCGCGGCGGTCGTGGGTGGCCTGGCCACTCTGCTCCGCCAGCCGCTGATCGTCGCCTACATCCTCGTCGGCATCATCGTGGGCCCCGCACTTGCCGGATTCGTCACCGCGACCGACCAGGTGGAACTTCTCGCCAAGGTCGGAATCGCGATCCTGCTGTTCCTGGTCGGGCTGAAACTCGACCTGCATCTGATCCGAAGTATGGGAAAGGTCTCACTGCTGACCGGCCTGGGTCAGGTGATCTTCACCTCGGTTATCGGCTTCCTCATCGTCCTGGCCTTCGGTTTCTCGATGATCCCCGCGCTCTACATCGCGGTTGCACTCACGTTCTCTTCGACGATCATCATCGTCAAACTGTTGTCGGACAAGCGTGAACTCGACGAATTGCATGGCCGGGTCGCCGTCGGATTCCTGATCGTGCAGGACCTCGTCGTGATCATCGCGATGATCGTGATCGTCGCTATCGGCTCACCTGGCGAGACATCGGTCGGGCAACGGATGCTGGTCACGATCCTGGGCGGTGTCGGGTTCCTCGCAGCCGTCGCGCTCGTAGCGCGCTATGTTGTCCCGGCCCTGCTGGATTTCATGGCCCGCAGCCGGGAATTGATCCTATTGTTCGCCGTCGCCTGGGCTGTGGGCCTGTCCTTCGCGAGCTCAGCACTGGGCTTGAGCATGGAGATCGGCGCCTTCCTCGCCGGTGTGGCTCTCGCCTCGACGCCCTACCGCGACATTCTCGGTGCGCAGTTGGTGAATCTGCGCGACATCCTGATTCTGTTCTTCTTCATCGAACTCGGCGCCTCACTGACCTTCGACGATGCGCTGTCCCAACTTGTGCCCGCACTGGTGCTGTCGGTTTTCGTGCTGATCGGCAATCCGATCATCGTCATGGCGATCATGGGGGTGCTGGGCTACCAGAAGAAGGTGTCCTTCCGCGCGGGCCTCACCGTCGCCCAGATCAGTGAGTTCTCCCTCATCCTCATCGCGTTGGGATTCAGTCTCGGACAGGTCGATGGTGCGGTGTTGAGCCTGGTGACCATCGTCGGTGTCATCACGATCGGCGTCTCGACCTATTTCATCCTGTATTCCGAGCAGATCTATGACCGCATCGCGCCATACCTGTCGATCTTCGAACGTGCCTCAGCCCGCGAGTCCGCCAACAGTGACGTGGACCTCGATCTCAGCCAGCCCTATGACGCCATCGTGATCGGCGGTGGTCGTTTCGGCAGTGCGATCATCCAGGGCTTGCGCGACAAGGGCGGTCACGTGCTCGTCGTCGATCACGACCCCGACACGATCCGGCGCCTTCGTGAATCAGGTGTGGAGACGTTGTATGGCGATGTCGGCGAACCGGAATTCGCCGGTCACCTTCCGCTGCATGAAGCCCGCTCGATCATCTGCGCGGTGCCCGATCCGGTGGCGAACCTGATCCTGCTCGATTCGGTGCGCAAACTCGGATTCGATCGCAGGGTGTGCTTGACCGCGATGGACAACAACGCTGCCAAGGCCTTCGCCGGTCGTGACGAAGTGAGCGTGATGCGCCCCTTCGCCACGACCGCGCAGAAGGTTGTGGATCAACTCCCGTTGACTAGAACGCCTCCTCCGGAAGGCTCATGATGGCGTCGTCAGTGGCCTCTGCCACGGCACGCTCGGCGGCCAGCAGCGGCAGGCGGTTCTGGGCGAACCACTTCGCCGTCGCGACCTTGCCCTCGTAGAAGTCCTTGTCCCGACCCGATGCACCAGCGTCGAGCGCAGCGATGGCGACCTCTGCCTGACGCAGGAGCAACCACCCGATGACGAGGTCGCCGGTGGCCATCAGCAGCCGTGTGGTGTTCAAGCCGACCTTGTAGACCTCAGTGACGTTCTCCTGCGATGCCATCGCCCACTGCCCGAGTGCGGCGACCATGCCCTGCACGTCCTCGAGTGCCTTACCCAGGATCTCGCGCTCCGCGGCGAGCTGGCCGTTGCCGGCATCACCCTTGACGGTTTCGGTGATCTGTGCAGCGAGATAGAAGATCGCCTTGAACTGATCGCGAACCATCTTGCGGAAGAAGAAGTCCAGGCCCTGGATCGCGGTGGTGCCTTCGTACAGCGTGTCGATCTTCGCATCGCGGATGTACTGCTCGACCGGGTAATCCTGCAGATAACCCGAGCCACCGAAGGTCTGCAGGCTGGTGGCGAGCAACTCATACGACCGCTCCGAACCCACACCCTTGACGATGGGCAGCAGCAGATCGTTCATCCGCTCAGCCATATCGAGATCGATGCCTTCGACACCGGCCTGGGCCATCATGATCTGGTCCTGGAAGCTCGCGGTGTAGTGCACGAGCGCACGCATACCCTCGACGTAGGACTTCTGCAGCATCAGGCCGCGGCGCACATCGGGGTGATGCATGATCGTTACGCGCGGCGCGGTCTTGTCCATCATCTGCGTGAGGTCCGCACCCTGCACGCGCGTCTTGGCGTAATCGAGTGCGGCGAGGTAACCAGCCGACAACTGCGCGATCGCCTTCGTGCCGACCATCATGCGCGCATATTCGATGACCTGGAACATCTGCGCGATGCCATCGTGCACATCGCCGACCAGCCAACCGATGGCGGGAGTGTCATTGTCACCGAAGGTGAGCTCGCAGGTCGTCGACACCTTCAGGCCCATCTTCTTCTCGACGTTGGTGACATAGGCGCCATTGCGCTCACCGATCTCGCCGGTTTCGAGATCGACGTGGAACTTCGGCACGAGGAACAGCGACAGTCCCTTTGTGCCCGGGCCGCCCTTGCCTTCGACGCCGACGGGGCGGGCCAGCACGAGGTGGACGATGTTGTCGGCCATGTCGTGTTCGGCGGAGGTGATGAACCGCTTCACACCCTCGATGCGCCAGGTGCCGTCTTCATTCTCGAATGCTTTGGTGCGGCCAGCGCCGACATCCGAGCCTGCGTCGGGCTCGGTGAGCACCATTGTGGCGCCCCATTCCTTGTCGATCATCAACTCCGCCCAGCGCTTCTGGTCGTCGTTACCGAGCTTGTCGAGGATGGCGGCGAACCCGGGACCGCTCATATAGAGGAAAGCACCGGGGTTGGAACCGAGGAACATCTCTGCGGCGGCCCAGCGCAGCGAGGGCGAGGAGCCGGCTCCACCGAGGTGCTCGGGCAGGTCCAGTCGCCACCATTCGGAATCCATCAGCGCGCGGTAGGACGCGGTGAACTCCTCGGGCATGGTGACCGACTTGGTCGCCGGGTCGTACTTCGGCGGATTGCGGTCACTGGACAGGTACGACTCCGCCAACGGGCCGACTGCCAGCCGCTCGATCTCCGACAGCGCTTCCCGCGCGGTGTCGGGATCCATCTCGGCGAACGGGCCGGTGCCCAGTCGCTCATTGGCACCGAAGACCTCGAAGAGGTTGAACTCGATATCCCGCAGGTTCGACCGGTAGTGGCTCATCGCGCGTGCCTTTCGCTTGATTTCGGTGGGCGTGGTGACGGGCCGACGCGCCCATCACCAAGTTACTGGCTAGTAACATCATTTTCCTACTGATCGGTAACGAATGCAAGAGGGCAGAACCCCCAAATCTCCCCCGGATGCCCGCGCCGTGACCGCCTTGACCGTCCTGACCGCCTTGACCGCCTTGACCGTCTTGACCGTCTGAGTTACCTGAATGGTCGCTAACTCGATGAGTTAGCGACCATTCAGGTAACTCAGACGGGAGGGGGCGGGGGGTTCTTGGATACGGTGGCGCCCGTGAGTTCCCCCTGGGTCGGTTCGGCCACCCCGATCGGCCCCCCGGCCGATGCCGTGCCCCGGCTGCGCGATCTTCTCTATGCCGCCGGCGTCACCGGTATCTGGTCGGGCCTGCTGAGTCTGGCCGTCTATGGCCTCGGTCGGCTGTTCGGTGTCCCCTTCGAGGTGTCCACCCCCGCGACCGGCGGACTCATGGTGGTGCCGTGGTTCGCGATGGCCCTCATCCCGATCGCTGCCGCCTACATCGGGGCGCTGCTCTCAGCCCTCATGCTGGGTCGCCGCCATGCCCGGCGCGTCGTGTTCTGGCTCGGCACCCTGATCGCGCTTGCCTCCTGCGCCGGTCCCCTGGTGCAGCCGGCGGACGTGATCTGGTCGACGCGTATCTGGCTGCTCATCCCGCACGTGATCACCTGGTTCCTCGTCGTTCCCCAGATCGCGCGCATCGTGGGCGATTCCGAACCGGGAATGTATGAACCCCGCACGACCAGTGACTGAAATCCCCACTATTCGCAAGACATAGCACTAGCGTGTGCGCCATGGCCGAAACTCGCAATCGCCCAGGTGCGGTAACCATTGTCGTTGTCCTTCTGTGGATCTCCTTCGCGGTGTGGTTGATCACCGCGATCGCTGCGGTCTTCACCGGCACCGGCCTCACCGCCGCCGGCGACATTCAGCAGATCGAGGCCGAGTTGGAGAAACTCGGATTGCCGACAGCATGGGCACCGGCGATCGGCCCGACGTTCCTTGTTATCGGCGGCGTGTTGTTGATCTTTGCGATCCTGTCGGCACTGTTCGCGGTGTTCATCGGCAAGGGCAGCAATGTGGCGCGCATCCTGCTCACGATCATCGTTGCGTTCCGCATCGTGTCGGCCCTGTCCAGCCTGCTCGCCACCGACCTCAACTTCGGCCTGATCATCAGCGCGGTGATCTCGGTCGGCATCGACATCGTGATCTTGTTCCTGCTCTACAACGCCGAGTCGAACAAGTTCTTCACCGACCAGGTCAGGGCCACGCCCTAGGTATCTGCGCTCATTCCGCCCAAACGCTGGCGAAGGGGTCGCCCTTCAGCCAGCGTTTGGCCTCACAGCGACCCTTTAGCCAGCGTATGAGTTGTGCGAGCGGGTGACGGGATCCGTCGCGCGCCTTGTGGCGCGCTCCTCCCGATTCCCGACGTAACACCCCATCAACGCCGAAGGGCCCAGGGGATCAACCCTGGACCCTTCCACGTTGAGCGGGTGACGGGAATCGAACCCGCGCTGTCAGCTTGGGAAGCTGATGTTCTGCCATTGAACTACACCCGCTAGGTACGCGGCTGCAAAGTCTCCCCCGAATGCGGGTGCATTTCCAACCGGTCGCCCAGGTCGCAGAGTATGCCATCTCGGCCGGTGCGATCGGGCTTCGGTGCGGAACCGGTATCCGATCGACAACTGAAGCACCGGAGCCGGCTGTCAGCAGGCGGGTAGCCTCTTCGGTGTGAGCCCGGCCGTCGGGCCCTTGAAGACGGATCATGCGTGTCAATGACGCGAGAGGACATCTCGGACCGGAGGCTGCCGTGAACGAGGAGGCCGAACTCCTGCAGTCGTTGATACGCAACTCCTGTATCAACGACGGATCGAACAACCCCGAGGAGATCCGCAACGCGGACATGTTGTTAAGCGTCATAGAGCCCACGGCGGCGACGGTCGATGTCGTCGATGCAGCACCCGGCCGACGATCCCTCATCGCTCGTTGGCCGGGCACCGATCCCAGTGCGCCCACGCTCATGCTGCTTGGCCACACCGATGTTGTGCCCGCCGACGCCACCCGGTGGGAGCGGGACCCATTCGCGGCGGAGGTACACGACGGGTTCATCTGGGGTCGAGGGTCGATGGACATGCTCGGCCACATTGCGACGATGACATTGGCCTTTCGGGATCTCGTAACCCGCGGCCGGCACCTTCCCGGTGATGTTGTCCTTGCGGCGGTTGCAGATGAAGAAGCGCTGAGCGGCATGGGTATGGAATTCCTTATGCGCGAACACTCTGATCTGCTCGCCGCCGACTGGGTGCTAAGTGAATCAGGCGGAGTTCGTTCAGGGCCGTCGCATGAACCCAAGTTGAATGTGCTGATCGCTGAGAAGGGTGCCTGGCGAGTTGCCGTCGAGATCACCGCGCAGCCGGGGCACAGTTCGATGCCTTTCGGGTCGGAGTCAGCGCTGGGACTCGCCGCTGAGGTCGTAGCGAAACTCGGCGAGGCTGACGGGCTCATCCGCATCAGCGATGATTGGCGGGAGGTGGTTCGGCGTGGCTGGGATCCGCGTGCCTGGGAGGTGATCACCGATCCAGAACGCATTGACGCGGTGGTGGCGCGCCTTCCGATACCTGGGGCGCGTGCGGTACACGGGTTGACGCGCATGACCGTGGTACCTACTCGGATCACCACTGATGGGTCATGGAACTCGATGAGTGCGAAAGCGGTGATCGAACTTGATGTGAGGACCGTAGCCGGTCAAGAGTGGGATGACATCGCCGAATACGTCCACCGGGTGGTCGGACCTGATCTGAGTGAGCGAATCCACCTGCGAACGATCGCGTATGCGAACGCCTCACGGACTGCTATCGACACGGAATTATGGCAACTGCTCGAGAGATCGGCGCGCGCTATCGTGCCCAGCGCCTCACTCGTTCCCGCGATTGCCACAGGGGTGACCGACGCTCGATTCATGCGTCAGCAGGGCGCTACAGCGTATGGATTCGGGCTTTATAGTCCTCGCATCGAAGCCGCAGAGGTGCCGATGATGCTGCACGGAGACAACGAACGGGTAGACGTGGAGAGTCTCGCGTTGATGCGGGAGCTGTGGTCGACGGTCTTCTTGGGATTGGCTGAGCGCCCACCTCACGAGAGGTAAGCCAAACGGCGCATCACATCGCCATGGTGCGCTTCGATCTTCGCGACGAGATCCGGTGCGAGTTCCTCGCGCCAGGATTCGACGGAACCGCGACGGAAGAAGACCCGATCGGGGGATGCGGCCTCGGTGAAGCCGTGAGCGATTTCAGCGGCCGCGAGTTTCTCGAAGGCGCAAGCGTCAATTGCAGACTCGACCCGCCCAGGTTGGTCGGGGAGACCGAGCCAACGGGCCAGTCGGGTCACGGTGGAGATGGGTTGGTACATCAGGTCCTCGTATCTGAGCATCAGGACCGGGATATCGGATTGGTCCAACCAGGAGGTGACATGAATCGACCAATCACCCGGGTGGTGTTGGACGTCATGCGAATCCACGGAGGGCACCTTTGAGCGCGGTGTGGCCATGCTGTTCACGGCATCAGAGTGGGACAGACCAACGTGGTGGGCCCAACTGACCGCCACGGCGCGGGGGTCGCGGACAATGTAGACCGCACGGGCATGGGGCGGTTGCCAACACTGCGGGTAGCCGTCCGCCTCCGGCAACCACGGAGTGTGCGTTTTGCGAAGCGTGCTTCCCCCATCATCTCGGCCCAATGCCCAACCCAACCGGGTGAAGGCCAGTGCGGTGGTTTCGTTCATGTCAGACGTGCTCAAACCAAGACCGCGCATGACATCCGCAAATGGATCGCCATCGGCCCCCAGCCGGTTGATGTCGGGCGGGCCTGCGGTGCGTAGCGCAAACGCCAAGGTCCGCACCCAGGTGTTGCCCGACTTCGGATAGGAAGCGCACCACATCGTTCGGCTGTCGACCTGATCTCCGACCACATTCACGAGCACAACTCCAGCAACGTCGGCTCTATGAGTTCCGCCAGTATTGGCGGCGCGCTGCTGCGCACGATCGCCTCATCGATGCTCCGCGGCCGGACGAGGGAGAGAATGGGCACCTGGGGGAGCACAGTGTCCGTCGGCCGGGATGCGGGCACGAGCGTAGGGATGCACGCTGCTGCCCAGTGCTCGTTCAGCAACTCGCGGTTTGCCGTGGAGGGGTCCGAACGTGCTACCCGAGGCCCGGTGAGGGCGAGTCTTCGGCCCAGGAACACGGAACCGGTGATGGTCCCGGTGCCGACGGCAGGGGCTTGGATGTGAACTCGGTCCCGCCCGGAAATGGCGGTGGACACACGAGCGGGGTCGATGCCGGGGACCACGATCCGATCGGCGGTGATCGAACCACCGAAGGTGAGCGGAACGCAGTCATCTCCCCATGCGACGATTCCATCTGACGCCAACTGCCAACCGCGTTCGAGGAGGACCAGGGCGAGCAGGGAGCAGCCGATTCGCGGCGCGCCGGTGAAGACGATGGACCTTCCCTCGCGAGCGATGCAGGTGCCGTTCACCGCGGTCAATCCGTTGGCGCGCAACCACTGCCCTCGGGCCCATGTCCCCAGCTGAGCGTGAACCTGCTGCCGAGAATCCTCATCCGGGCCGAGAATGATGATTCCGGTGCCGCTGACGACTATCGAACCCTGGCCGGGAAGGTCGAGTTCAACGGAGTGGTCACTCCACCGAATACCGGGTAGGGGTCCGGGTGAGGCTGCGGGGCCCTCGCGGAACTCGATGGCCGGAGACGTGGGTGCGTCACCGGCCACGGGACATCATCGGCTCGCCGTTGTCGTAGAAATCCACTCCCTCTCCGACCTCGGGTAACAGGCCCGTGCCGAAGAGCGCCTGGAAGGCAAGCACGGAGGTTCGGATGGTCTGCAACAGTTCCGCTACGGATCCGAGGTCGTTCTGTTCCACGTATTCGAGGAAGTCGGTGGGAACGTTCCACTGGCTCAAGGATGCGTGTGTGGCAACCGCCTGCTGGGGTGTGATGTCGGCGCTGGCGATCACCGAACGTGCCAGTGACTCTTGAAGCGCCGCGGCATGTTTGACGTCTGGATAGCGCCCCCTCTTGCGCAGCTCATCGAGGAACAATCTGGTGACAGTCCCGTGCTGAGGGCGACCGAGGTAGCTGTTCTCCATGCGAAGGACGAGTGCTTCACGGGCCACAAGCTCGCGCAAACTGAACGAGTCCAAATCGAGTTCGTAAGCGTGCTCTTCAAGTTCCCTTAACGGCACTGCCCACCGCTCGGCGAGACGTTGACGAGCGCGGTCAATTTCGTCCTGGGTGGGTTCACCGGCGAACCAGAATCCCACCTGAGCCAACACGTGGTGAGCCCGAGCGGCCTGCATGACGTCGTCGTAGTCCGTCTCGTTGATATCGGCGTATCGCCGGATGCGATCGAAGGTCGTGGCATGACCGTCGTCGGTCTCAACCACCACGTCTCGCGCGAGCATCGCTTGGAATACTCCAGACATGACTGTCTCCGGTCGTGATTCCGGTGATGATGGTTGATCTGGTAGGTCACGCATCGCTGTCAGCAAGGCGATGGCATCGCGACGCTTGGGGTCGAGTTCGCGGGTATGGCTTTGGATGAACTCGCGCAGCGAAGCGAGTTGTTCACCGGTGACCCCGATTTCAGCGGCGTCGGCTAGCGAGTCGGACATTCGGCGTTCAGGAAACCAGCGTTGCTCCTGGCGCCTGATGAGCTCGTCGCATTGCAGGTCCGTGATCAAACCAGCGGCCTGCGCGCCGCGAAGAACAGCGCGGATGGTGACCATCGCGTCGGACAGAGGGCGGTAGCCGGCGTTGGCGTCCGCGTGGGTCAGCGCGACGTCCGCGTCGTTCTCCAATTCACCCGAAGCGAACGCGTTGTAAATCTCGCCTATGCCGATCATTCCGTAGTGGGCGCATTCCGCCGCTCTCAGTGCACCCATACTGCTCGAGCCGAGGACGTACGCACCGTTGTCCATGGCGTACAGCAGTTCTTTGTGAAACACCGACATGTTCTGCAAGAAGGTGCCATCGATCAGCCCGATGGCGTGCGGCCGGTAACGACGCAGGGCGCCGACGATATCTCCCATAGCTGCGGGAGGGAGATAGATCGCGTCCGGAAGGACCTGCTGGGCCTCGTTGCGGGCAAGTGACGGACCGAGGAAGACAACCTGGGTGCGCGTGCTCACACTGCCTCCAATGAGTAGGTGTCCTGCCACGATCGGCCCCGCTGTCCCACTGCGGAGTAGGAGAACATGTAACCCTCCAGGCCCGGGACCACCACGCGAACCACCTGGACGGATTCATGCGGTGCGGTGTGACGGATGACGGCAACCTGGTGGAATCCAGCCGCCACCAGCATCGAGCAGGTGAGTTCGAGGTCTCCTTCCACGGTGCCAGTGCTGAGTTCGGTGGCGTTGGCTAGGACACCCTCGGTTCCAACCGCGGTCGCAAGGGGGGAGTTGGTGGCAGCGGCGCGCTGGGATTCGAAGATGTCGTCGCGGGCGCCGGCGACGATCAAGCAGCGCCCCTGCGCCGCTTCGGTGACAGCACGAACGAGTGCTGACGGCGCCGAGAGTGACGCGCCGGCTCCTTTGAAGGCACCCGTGCGCCCCCCGGGGGGGTCATGCAGGTACGCCACGATGATGGGGACACCGACATCAGTGGTTGCATCGACCACCTCCAGTTGGAGGCCGGCCCGTTCAACCTTCTCCGCTACTGATGGTTCGGCTTGGCGAAGACGATCCATGGCGTCGAGATGTGGCCGCTGGCTTACGTGGGTGGTGAGCGTCATTCCGTCGCGTTCGATCACCTCCATCAAGCCGCTGAGTATCGCTTCCAGTACGTGTGCTCCGCTTGCGAGGCCATTGGAGCCGGAGATGAAGGGGCGGTGCGCCTTATCGCCGATCCGGCTAACGGTGACCAGCGCCTCGGGCACCCAGACCTCTTCGCCCGCAATGATGTCCCACCCCCTGGTCCACTGGATGGGAACGTGCGGTGCCCACAGGGAGCCTTTGTGCTGCGGGCACAGACCGGCGTCGATGATGTTCACACCGCTACGCAGTAGCTCATCCTGGCTGGTATGAAAGGTGTCGATCCTGAGGTTCTCCCACACCGACTGTTCACAACATTCCATGACCGCGCTGACCCAACTCGCATCGGGTGTGACACCCTTGCCGCTCCCGCTGGATAAGCTCCGGCCCTGGGGCTTGACCGCCATGTGTACGGGCAGTCCCACGCGGTCGAAGCCAGTCAGGTGCGCGACTCGCGTTATGCCGTAGTCAGCGAGAACTCCGCTGAGGCGGGTGCGCAGATCGGCCGTGTCGTGAGAGCGAAGACCTGAAGAAGTGCGCATTGTATGCAAAGGCGGATCGTCTTCGGTCAGGATCGGACCGAAGTGCAACTGCACCCGAGGGACATCCATCACGGCATCGGAGCGAGTGATGGTGCGCCGAATGCGCGGTGGGCCCTCAGATTTCTCCGAGGGCCCACCGCATACGATCTTGTCAACTATGCGGCGACCGCAGAGGCTGCGGCTGGGACAGCAGCAGGTGCGGCAGCGGCAACCTGCGCGGTGGTGTTGCCGGCTCCGCTGACACCCTCGAGGTTGCTTGTGGCGCTATTGACATCTGCGTGAGTGGGGGGCTCCACACCATGCTCGCGCAAGATTGCTGCGCGCTCTTCAGGGGTGGTGACCGAGGTGACTTTGGCGTGCAAATCGGGGTTGCTGGCCATCGCATTCGCGGCGGCGACGTAACTGTTCATACGCTGCTCCAAATCGAATAGGGGTGTGCAAGAAGATGCCACATGTTGGACGCGGTGACAAGGGAAAACTTTTGTTGGAAAGCATCTATCCCTTACTCGGGCATGACGCTACTCTTAACCTGCGAGGTGTTGCTCGGTGGCCGACGTCTGTAACGAGATGTTCACCTGGTTGACGAAGTGGAAGCAGATCCGGGGTTGTCATTGCGTCCGTCCGCCATCGTCACTACCGTGGTGCCTTCTGCACTTCGGTCGCGGTGCGACCAGAGCCTCCAGCGAGGAGCACCCCCATGGATTTGCCGATCGGCTTGGAGGTCCACGACTCGGTGGTCCCGGATCCCGGGGGCGTCATAGAGCTCATCGCGAACCATCCACAGTGGCAGATCTCTCCGGTGGGAAAATCACCGACGACAAGTGAAACCCGAACGAGCAGTTCGCTGTTCCTGCCGTTCCTCTCTTTTGCTAATCCACCTGTTCTTCACGAATTTGCTCGCAGCGTGTGGTCGGTGATGACCGATTACGCACGTCGGTTCTCCGTGCCGATCACCAGCTTCGAGCCGATCAGTTTCAATCGTTATGAGCCCGGTCAGGAATTCCATGTTCACGCTGATTACTTCGAGGGCTCCAACCGGGTGATTTCCGCGGTCGCGTACCTCAACACCGTTGAGGAAGGCGGCATGACGAACTTCATCTACTACGGGGTGGAGGTCGAGGCTGTCGCTGCACGCGTTGCGGTGTTTCCCTCGAACTTCTTGTTCGCGCATGCGGCCCTGCCGCCACAGGCAGGCATCAAGTACTCGGCTGCCTTCTGGGCGCGCGGGTGACGGCGCGGGCGATCAGCCAAGGAAGAGGAGAGGAAGACCGATGACCCAGCAACCAGTGCAGGCGTCTTCCGCTACTGCCCCGCCGGCACCGGATGCCACCAGCGGGCCTGAGGATCTCGCCGATGTGCTCACCACGACCCGCCCACGAGGATGGCTCGCCTTGGCGACGGTCGCGGGGATCGTGGTGGCCGTACTCATCTGGTCCATCGTGGCCACCGTCCCGCAGCAGGTCTCGGTACAGGCAGCCATCTCGTTGGGTGCGTTGCGGACAACTGTCGTGTCGCCGGTGAGCGGGCAGGTGAAGGTGCTAGTGATCCAGGGCGAGTCAGTTGAGCAGGGTGCAAGGCTCGCTGCTGTCACATCATTCGACGGCGGTCCATCAGTAGAGGTGAACGCCCCCTCGGACGGCACGGTAGGAACCATCGAGGTCAGCGATGGGCAGGGTGTCGAACCTGGCACTTCGATCACGTCGGTCGTTCGGGAGCCGAATGCTCGATCGGGGACGGTGGTCGTGACGTTCCTGCCTTCCTCGCAAGCGGTGCTGTTCAATTCCGGGGATGATGTCGAGGTCATCGTGACCGATCTAGCGACAGCTCAGCAGGTGGCGATCCCTGCGAAGGTTCAGTCGATCGCGGTCAGCCCCTCGGATGTCGAGGCGATCACCACGGAGACGGGTAGTCCGGCCTTCGCCAACGAATTGACGTCGCAGGGGAGCGGAGTGGTCTACCGGGTCAGCATGACCCTCACCGCTACGAGCCAGTCATCGCCGTCCGTCTCGGTCCAGCCGGGCGAGATCGTGCAGATCATCAATACGTACGCCGAGCCTCACCCGATCGATCTGCTCTTCGGTGGCCGTTGATGGCGCAGTCGCAGGCGCCACCGCTGCCTCGCATCTCAACCGGGAAACGGGTCCCGGTTCCTTCGATCCTGCAGCAGGCCGCGGTGGAGTGCGGCGCGGCCAGTCTGGGCATGATCCTCGCCCACTACGGCCGTTGGGAGACCCTCGAGCAACTCCGAAACGCCTGCGGTGTCTCGCGAGACGGATCGACCGCGATCAACATCGTGCGGGCCGCGGAAAGCTATGGACTCGAGGGTCAAGGGCATCGCGGCGGGATCCAGGATCTTCAGGGTCTCGCGATGCCGGCCATCATCTGGTGGCGGCGTTCGCATTTCATGGTGCTCGAGGGGGCATCCGGTGGCGCCTTTCACGTCAATGACCCTGCCCGCGGCCGTTACACACTCTCGACGGACGATTTCGCTGCCGGCTACTCGGGGGCAGCAATCACCTTCACGAAGACGGATCGGTTCACCAGAGGTGGTCATCGCTACCGGGTGGTGCCAGCCCTATGGGCGCGTCTGAGCAGTTCGAAGCCCGGTGTTGGCTTCGTCATCTTCGCCGGCATGCTCGCGATGCTGCTTGGTCTGATCACGGCGCCGCTCAGTCAGATCTTCATCAATGACGTTCTCGGTCAAGGCCGCAATGGAATCATCCCGGGCTTGGTTGCGGCCCTGCTCATGGTGGGCTTGTTCCGCGGAGGATTGACGCTTCTGGAATATGGCGTGATCGCACGTCTGCAGCTCAAGACGACCCTGGTGGGATCAACAGACTTTCTCTCCAGGCTCGTCCGCCTGCCCTTGATGTTCTACCTGGAGCGTTCTCCTGGCGACCTATCGCAGCGGGTCGGCTATAACGGGCAGGTCGCTCAACTGCTGGCTAATCAGATGGCGAGTGCCGGGATCGCACTGCTCGGAGCGTTCGGATATGCGATTTTGCTTCTCTATTACAACGTGTGGATCGGACTGCTCGTCCTCGCGCTTTCCCTGATCAATGTCGTGGTCTTGCGCCTCGTCATGAGCAAGCGAACGATGACCCAGAGTCGCCTGATCCGCAAGCAGAATGAGCTGCGAGGGTCGACCACGAGCGCGATTCAGGGCATTGAGACGATCAAGTCCACCGGCATGGAAGACGATGTCTTCACCACCTTGACCGGCCAGCAAAGCGACTACATCTCCGCGCAGTCGGTCTTGGCTCCGACCACGGCCGTATTGAATGCCGTCCCGGTGCTGTTGTTCTCGCTGACGACAGCGTCGATCCTTGTGCTCGGCGGATACTTCACGATTCTCGGTTCGTTCAGTATCGGCGCCCTGCTGGCGGTGCAAGCGCTCGCACTGAATCTCAACGCGCCCATCCAGACCTTGATGAGCACCGGTGGTCAGTTGCAGGTTGTGGTCTCCAGCCTCCAGGCACTCGATGATGTCGATGCCAATGCTGAGGATGGCCGATTCGATCGCCCGATCGTAAGAGCGACAGACGAGATACCTGAATTGGCCGGACGCATCACCTTCGAGAACGTCACCTTCGGCTACAGCAGGCTCGCCGATCCCTTGATCAAGGACTTCAATCTCGATATCACCCCAGGTCACCGGGTGGCGCTGGTCGGTGGCTCCGGTGCGGGAAAGACGACGATCGCCAACCTGGCCGCCGGTCTTTTCACCCCGTGGAATGGGCAGGTGCTTTACGACGGCACACCGCTAGCGGGATATCCGATCGGCATCATGGAACGTGCCCTCACGAAAGTGGACCAATCGATCGTACTCTTCGAGGGAACTGTGCGAGACAACGTCACACTCTGGGACAGCAATATCCCCGATGCTGACATCACTCGGGCGCTTGCTGACGCGCAGATTCTGACTGACATCCAAGCGCGCGATGGTGGTATCGATACGTGGGTCGATGAGGATGGCCGCAACTTCAGCGGCGGGCAATGTCAGCGGCTGGAAATCGCCCGGGCATTGGTGACCAATCCATGGGCCATCATTTTGGATGAAGCCACCAGCGCGCTCGATGATGTCACCGAGAAACTCGTCGATGAGGCTCTGCGCCAACGGGGAGTGACGTGTCTGATCATCGCTCACCGACTGTCGACCATCCGCGACGCGGACGAGATCATCGTGCTGGGTCGCGGAGGAGTCGTCCTGGAACGAGGAACACATGGTGAGTTGATGGCGAGCGGCGGTGCATACGCGCAGATGGTGAGTGACGCAGGGGATGGTGGCAGTGTCGGAACCTAGCCCCTCCCGCGAGATCGTCTTGGCTCCTGGCTCCGCGCCGGTACAGGTGGGCACAGGGGTCGTAGATGTCTTTGCTCTGCGCTCCGATGGCGCGCGATACCCCTTGTGTTCATTATCTGAGGGACAGTGGATTTTTCCCGCTGCACAGGGCGATCTGCTCGCTGTCGCCAGGCTGGATTCCAGCCTCGCGACTCCGGATTCGGTACCCGACTCGATGGCCTTGACCGCATTCATCAAGGCATTGCATCCGGTGGTCCCGGAAGTTGATTCCGCGACTGAAGAGCAGTTCCCAGCGCTGCTCAGCCAGGGGATAGGCCGCCTTCTCGAAGCGGATTCCATCCGCCGGCGGCAGGCGGTCCTCGCCGATGCCGCCTTGTCGCAGGATGACGTAGACCGCGAATCTGAACGAATTCAGTTCTCAGTGGAGACCGTCCAGAATCCTGCTAGTGCGATGGATGTGCTTCCCCTGGTCGAGGTCTTGGGTTATGTGGCCGCAGCAGATGGTTTCGCCATGAAGGTTCCGACGCGCGCTGAGATCCATCGGACGACTGATCCATTGCGATTGATCGCCCACCGATCGGGAGTGCGTTATCGCAAAGTCGCTCTCACAGGATCGTGGATCAAGGATGCGAGTGCAAATTACCTGTGCGGAGTAGTGCGCGACGGGAAACCGCACCCGGTCGCGTTGTCCAAACACGGGTCTCGCTACTACATCCAAGAATCCGGGGATATTCGGGCGCGGCCGCTGGATGACGAGACCGTCAAGACCTTGGCTCCGGTCGCCTACGAGTTCTACGCACCTTTGAATCCCGACAGACCGGCGGGCATCACCGACGTGATCCGCCGTGGCCTCCACGGGTCCACCCGCGGTTGGGTGCTGGCAGCTGTGATGGGCCTGGCTGTAGCCCTACTGGGCCTGGTCACACCGCTGCTCACGAACTATCTCGTGGGTTCTGTGATCCCGCAGGGACGAGCGTCTCTCCTGCTGCAGGTAGGGGCTGCCCTCGCTGTGGCAGCGGTGGCTGCTTTCGTGTTTACCCTTGTACAGAGTTTCTCCGTTGCGGCTGTTTCCCAACACGCCACGCGAAATATGCAGGCAGCGCTGTGGGACCGGATGCTTTCCCTACCGGCCTCCTTCTTCCGGCGATTCAGCAGCGGTGATCTCACGGTTCGCGTACTCGCGGTGGATTCGCTGCAGAGCCTGGTGAGCGTGCAGGTCGTGACGTCAGCTCTGGCTGCGATATTCGGACTCGTCAACCTGGTACTGATGTTCGTCTACTCCCCTACTCTCGGCTTTATCGCCAGCGGGTTCCTGGCGGCGACCGTCATGGTCTTGATCCTGGGCATCCGCTACATCGCACGCTTCAGCACCCGATCGCTGACTGCGTCCCGCGATGCCAATGGCTATCTGGTGCAACTCCTGCGCGGGATCGTGAAGATCCGACTGGCGGGGGCTGAGGATCGAATGGAGTCGCAGTATCTGGAAATCGCACGTCGGCAGGCTGTGGCGACAGCCGATCAGACGCTCGTTATCGGGCGGATCAGCGCATGGTTCATCTTCGCGATCTCTGCCGCGCCCGCGTTGTTCTATACCGCAGTCGCCCTGGAATGGTCTGGTGGCAGCGCCAGTTTGACCACTGCGCAGTTCATGGCATTCACGAGCGCCTACGGGGCTGCCTTCGCAGCGATATCGGGGCTATCCAATCTCGTATCGCCGCTGGCGAATGCAGGGCCGACATTGAATCTCCTGCGTCCGATCATGGAGGAATTGCCTGAAACATCAGGTCAGGATCAAGACCCCGGGACACTTACGGGTCAGATCGATCTCCAAAACATACGCTTCCGCTACACACCCGATGGTCCGCTGGTGTTGAAGGATCTCTCCTTCAGTGTGGCACCGGGGGAGATGGTCGCGATTGTGGGACCTTCAGGGGCCGGTAAATCGACCGTCACGCGGTTGCTGCTCGGCTTCGACGCGCCTGAAGACGGGTACGTGCTCTATGACGGCCGCAATCTTTCCGATCTCGACCCCACGTTGGTACGAAGCCAGATGGGTGTCGTGGTTCAGGAGGGCACCATTACCCGGGGCAGCATCCTGCGCAACATCCTTGGTGCGACACAGGGCGATGAGGAACTAGCCTGGAAGGCAGCGAAGAAGGCGGCCTTCGACGAGGATATCGCCGCTATGCCGATGAAGATGCAGACCATCGTCGACCCCGCCAACATCTCTGGTGGCCAAGCCCAGCGGATCCTGTTGGCGAGGGCACTTGTTCGTGATCCGCGGGTCTTGATTCTCGATGAGGCCACGAGTGCCTTGGATAACGCTGCGCAGGCGAAGATCACGGAGGCGATGAACCAGCTTCAGGCGACCCGGATCGTCATTGCACATCGGTTGTCGACCATCAAGGCCGCGGATCGGATCATCGTCATCAAGGCCGGCGTCGCCGTGGAGTCGGGAACCTACGACGACCTCATCGCCAAGGGAGGCGTGTTCCAAGAGCTGGTCAAGCGGCAGGTAGCGTGATGAGCACGCGCTAGGTTACGCGCGAGTAAGGCGCACCGTGTCGGCATCGCCGGAGCGCACCAGGTCGATACGGATACCATCGGTGGTCATCGTCTCCCCCTCGTACAAGACCCAGTTGAGGTCCACATCGACCATCAACGGCATGCGAAGAATCCCGTGCCGGAGTTCTGGGGCGGCGACATAGTCGAGGTAGGCCCCTGGTCGCTGAATACGATTGACATCGATAGATGTATCGACGCGCATCACGGTGATCCCATAGAACCCGCGCGGCAGACCGGGCCAGCCGAAGTGGTCGGTGCTCCAGGTCGATCGTCTTCGCGACTCGATGATCAACGCTCGACTCTCCGATAGTCGCACGATGACTGCCTTCGTTCCCGGTTCCTGGGTGTCGATCGCGCTGAGGGTCACTTCATGCTGGCCGAAGTCGTCCGCATCGTGGTCGGCTCGTATGCAGTAGATCTCCGCAGTGTCCTGCCAGTCCATGGTCAGCCGCGACCAGGTGTTGAGGGTGGTCGCAAGGCCGTGCTGATTCGTCATGACATCCAACGGGTTTCCGTCCCAGGGTGCATGCCCTGGGATGCCGTGGAAGTGCCCGAACTCGTGCACCATATACGACCACAGCGGCCGATCCTCCTCGTAGAGCCAGCGTCCTGTGGTGAACACCAGGATGTTGCCGAGGTTCTGCGGGGACTGCACGATCATGTCGCGCACCACCATGTCGTAGATCGCCTGCACCGTCGGCGGATAGATGAAGACGATGGCCTGCACCCCGGTGAGATCGAGGCTAGCCGGAGCGCTGCGCAGCAGGTCCTCGGTGATCCACTGTGCGGTCTTGAATGGCCCCTGCGGTAGGTCGGGTGGCATCACGCCGTTGCGGAATGGATGGATCCACTGGTACTCGGTCGACGGCTTGCTCGCGCGAATCCACGACTCGGACGTGACGAAGTCATACGACACAGAGCCATCGGAGTAGTACTCGATCCACTCTGAGGCACGCTCGAGCTGGGGCGCCAACCAGGATCCCGGACTCACGTCACCGGGTACATCCGAGAAGTCGTAAGGCAGGATGGCGACCTTCGTGGCGCCCGAGGCGGGCAACGGGAGCGGTCTCGTCGCAGACGTCACGGGGTAGGCGATGGCCTCGGAGATGAGTGTGCCTCCGGGACCCGGCGGTCGTCCTCGATTGATACGGGTATCGGCGAGCCGGCAGGTGTCGATGGGCTCCGGGGACGGGGTGATGCCCGGGCTTATCGCATCGAGGCTCAACTGACGCAGGACTCTCGCGCCGCCGGCTATGGCGCGGCATTCGAGATAACCGGCAGCGTTGTCGATGCGCTCACCGATGGTGGTGCAAGAGTCGCCGTCGGCGGGGGCTGTGACTGGAGGAGCCGGGGGCGACGGTTTCCTTGCCACGAGTCGCCAGCGCAGGTTGCCCTTCTTGCCGCGGCAGCGGTAGGTGATCCCGTCCTTCTCTCGCTTCGCGTGCCTTCGTTTGCACCGCTTGCCCTGCAGCTCAGCTGCGGTGATGGCCGGTTGCCAGATCGGTGCGACCGAGGTGCTCGCCGGGGGTGCGCTGACATCGGCTGCTGTCGGCATAGCGATCATCAACGCTCCAACGAGCAGCCCGACTCCCGCCGCGGTCCCCCGACCCCTCATAGGGCCAGCCTACCCATCGATTCCAACCCCGGACCACTACTCAGTCAGGGCAGCGGTGATCAGCGCGACGTATTCTTGGGTAGGTTCACCATCGGCGCGGGCCAGCACTTCACCGTCTCGTGCCACCACCATCGCCACCACATCGGCAGAACTCGCGATCCCCAATGAGCGCTGGAATGCACCGACGTCGGTATAGACGGTGATCGTGCGGGCTAGCACTCGAGGCACCCTGATAGAGGTCGCCATCCCGCCGTCGATGAACCGTCGACCCAGGCGCCACTGCATGCCGATCACCGGGATCTCCACCACGCATGAATCATCACCGGACTGCAGATCCATCGGCGAACCGGGCACCCCGGCGGTTTCGATCTGAGCGATCCAGCGATCCACGCAGCCCTGGTGCCATTGCCGGAAGGCGACTAGGCACAGCGTGCGCTGTGCAGGTAGCCCCATAGGCAGCGGAACGTCGACACCGTCGAGGGAGCGGCCGTCGACGCGGGGGAACAGCACCGTCACCCGCCCATGGTCACATATCACCTGGAGTGATCCAGTGCCGAAGCGAGGAGTGGACGGTCATCGAAATACGACAAACTCGACCGGATAACCGCGGCGCGCTCGGGGAGAACAGGTCCGCTCGCGCGTTGGTGCTGTCAGTTACGCAGGGAGATGAGGACTCGTTGGATGAGTTTGCGCCACGCGTCGTAGTCCATCGTCTCCGGCATCACATCGTTGATGAGTTGGCCGAGAGTGAATGCCTGGATGAAGACCGCGAATGCTTCCGGATCGACGTCTTTTGCGAACCAGCCCTTGTTCTGGGCTTCGGTGAACAGATCCGCGAACGCACTCGTCAACCGGGCTTGCTCTGCGCCCAGCGCCTCACGCAGGTCGTCATGCTGGCGGGCCCGGGCCAGCATCATCGCCCGTTCCGCGCGAGTATCAGCACGCTTCGGTGACTGCACCTGCTCGTTGACGTGATCGAGGGCCGCAAAGAACTGCTTGGCGGACTTCGACGAGGTCAGGATGTCGCCGAGCTGCTCGAGATCGGCATCGACCCCGCGGGAAAAACGGCGTACGAGCGCGGCGTTGATCAAGTCGTCGAAGTCGGTGAAGTGGTGGTACATCGAGCCCTTGGAGATGCCGGAGATCTCCAGAACTTCGTTGACGTTCAGTTGCTCGACATCGCGATCGTCGAGCATCGCTACGGCGGTATCGATGAGCCGCTCACGAGTGGGATGGGCCGGATTGCGCATGAGATAGATCATGTCACGACCACCCGGTCGGCGAGGGAATCCAGCAGCTCTAGCCAGTCCACAGCCCACACCGCGGTTGCTAGTGATGCTGCGATGCGGGCATCGGTCAGGTCGAGATGTTCGCTGGCCTGAGCGAGAGCGGCGTAGGGATCTCCCGGGGGCGGTGCCGGTGTTTGAGCGGGTGTCTCCTGGAGCCAGTCCACAACCCCCGCCCAGAGAGCGCCAGTCCGATCGACCTCTGCGCGCACCACACCTGCGTGGGCGGGTAGCAGCGGGGCGGTGACATCGGGCAGGGTGGCGATATAGATCCCGGTATACATCAACACGTGCATCGAACCGGCGATGCGCGGCCAGGTGCCCTTGACCGCGTCGACGTCTCGGCGCTGCACCACGGTGAGGTCGAACGCCTCGGCCGCCCGTCGCACGATGGCCCGATCTGCGGCCCACGTCTGACGCAGTTGTGCTGATGTGGCCTCACCCAGCACCCTGCCCACCGCGAGGCGCAGATAGTCCACGCCCGCGGTGATCGCTGTGGCTAGGTCCTGACGCAGTGCTGCGACCATGCGCGTGGGCCACATCAAGACGCTGATCACCGCGGCGGTCGCCACGCCCACGCCGATATCGAGCACCCGGTCGATCGCGGTGGCGTACTGCGGCGGCCAACTCACCGCGGCCAGGAGGATGAGGACGAAACTGCTGAACGCAACCTGTCCGGCGGCGTATCCCCACGCCCGAGGTGCCCAGCCGACAAAGAAGGCCGCCAGCGGTGTCAACGCCCACAGCACATCGGGGTAGGCCGCCAACTGAGTAACGATGAGCAGACCGATACCCACGCCGAGCAAGGTGCCACCGACAGCGCGCAGAGCTTGTCTGCCTGTCGCCGCTGCATCGATGCGCAAGACGGAGATGACGCCGAGCAGCACCCAGTAGCCGTGCGTGATGTTGACGACGTTGACCAGGGCTGCAGCGAGCGCCAGGGCGATGCCGGTGCGCAGGGCATGACGAGTCCATGGAGATTGGAAAGACGCGTTGACCGCCAGATCGGTCCACCAGTGGCCCGGCGCAGTGACCGTCGCACCGATGCGACCGACACGTCTACCCAGAATCTGGGCCACGAGTAATGCGCCGTCCGCGGCGAAGGCGAGCAGAACCTGCGCACCATGCGATCGACGGGTGATCTGCACGGCCTGAGTGGTGGTCGGCGCCTCTTGAATGCGTGCGATGGCGCGTTCCCTGCTGCGGCGTCGCTCCTCCTGCGCGAATGACAGGGGGAGTGGTTCGGAAATTCCCTGCAACGCATCGGCATTCGATCGCATGAGCGCGACTGCAGCCCGCGCACTCTGTGAGCGATCATCACCTGGAGCGGGGGTTGCGATTCCCGGGATCGAGTCATAGACGACCTTCATGCGTGCGGCGAGCAACACCAGAGCGTGATCGCTTTCGGCAGTGCCCGAAGGGCGGTAGGGGTTGCCGACCCAATCACGGGTCACCTTCGCCACGGTGTCGCGATACCGATCCAGGGCGAGCGCCTCGTCTCCATCTGCCAGCCATCGGGCAGCGACGTAATCCGCCTGCGCCCGCATCGCCTCGGCGAGGTCGTTGCGGAAAGCTTCGCGTGGGTCGCGCGGGAAGACCAGCAGCAGGACGAGGCTGGTCACTGCGGTTCCGATCCCCAGGCCGATGAGGACATCGAGCAGTTCAGCGAGTTGCACATCGGTGGTGACCGCGACCGCATACATCAACAGCACCGGAGCGGAACCGGCCGCGGGCAGGCCCCGCAGTGTCGGTAGGAACGACAGTGTCGTGCCGATGAGCAAGGTCACCAACACGACGGAGACCAGGTTCGCACCCGCCAGGATGCCGATGACGACGGCGAGGGCGGCGAAGCCGGCGGTGGCGATCGGACCGAACAGGCGGATCTGCCACGGTCCGGAGAAGTCGCTCAGGCCGAGGATCGCGGTGGCGAGGAAGGTGCCATAGACCACGCCCTCGGGATCGTTGGCGACGCGGGAGACGAGATAGGCGATGGTGGGGACGGCGATGGCGATGCGGATACCCCGGCGAAGCGCCGATCGATTCGGGTCGATGAACCGCACGGGATGACCCTAGGGCCCAGGCGGAGGCGATAACCTCGGGTCCGTGTTGTTGAGCGACCGTGACCTGAAGGCCGAGATCGCCGCTGGGCGGGTGGCCCTGGACCCCTTCGACCCCGGCATGGTGCAGCCGTCGAGTATCGATGTGCGCCTCGACCGCTATTTCCGGGTGTTCGAAAACCACCGCTACCCCCACATCGACCCGGCTGAGGAGCAGCCTGAGCTGACCAGGCTGGTCGAGGCTGATGAGGAGGCGTTCATCCTGCATCCGGGCGAATTCGTGCTGGCCTCCACCTACGAGGTCGTGACGCTGCCCGATGACATCGCGGGTCGGCTCGAGGGCAAGTCCTCCCTGGGCCGCCTCGGTCTGCTCACGCACTCCACCGCCGGCTTCATCGACCCGGGGTTCTCCGGTCACGTGACGTTGGAATTGAGCAATGTCGCAACGCTGCCGATCAAACTGTGGGCGGGGATGAAGATCGGGCAACTGTGCCTGTTCCGGTTGTCCTCGCCGGCGGAGCATCCCTATGGATCGCAGGTGTATGGCTCGCGCTATCAGGGCCAGCGCGGTCCGACTCCGAGCCGGTCGTTCGCGAATTTCCACCGCACCGACGTTCGCTGAGCCTGCGACCCACGCGGGAGCCCAAGTCGGGTTCCGCGATGAACCCCTGGATGGCGATTCCATGGACACGCTGCGCTGGTGGATCTAGGTTGATGCCGTGAGCGAAAGTCGAGACATCCTGATCACCACGGCCCATGGAATGTTCGGTAGCGCGATACTCCGGGCACTCGATGGACGAGCCGGTGTCCGCGTTCGAGCGATGGTGCACTCGCGCAGGGATGACGACGTCGATACCGACTCGATCACCTATGTGACCGCCGATCTCGATGATCCGACGGAGTTACCCGCTGTGTGCGAAGGGGTCACCGACGTGTTTCTGGCGACTCCGATGGACGGGCGGATCGCTGCGCGGGAAATCGCCCTCATCGACGCGGTGCAGTCCACGAGCCCCGATGCGCGAATATTGGCGATCTCCGGTGCGGTGGATCACCAGGGTGACGCCCTGTCCACCCAGCATCAGCAGGCACTCGACCACCTGAAGGCCAGCGGGTTGCGCTGGAGCCTGCTGAGCCCTAACTCCGTGATGGAGACATCGCTGCTTCCCTACGCTGGCACTATCGAGGATGACGCTGTCTTCGGGATGAGTGGTGAAGGGCGAATCGGGTTGGTCGCGCTCGCTGATGTCGCTGCAGTAGGAGCCGATGTGCTGTGCCGCGATGACACTGACGGACAGGAGTTCGTGTGCACGGGACCGGCTGCGGTGACGATGGGGCAGGTGTGTGAGGCGTTCTCCGAGGTGCTCGACCGGACCATCCACTACTACGACCTCCCCGAAGCAGAACTCGCCAAGCTGCTGCTCGAGCATGGCGGATATTCCGATGCGCAGGCCCTCGATACGGAGGTCCTGTGTCACTTTCGCGCGTGGGCGCGCGGCGGCGCCGACGTGGTGACCGACACGGTCGAACAGGTCATCGGACGACCGGCACAGGATGTCCGCTCCTGGATCGAGGAGAACCGTGCGGCCTTCGATGCCAAGCCGGGCGTGAAGGGCCGGATGCTCGCGTGGCTGATGCATCTGCAGTACGGCAAATACGAGACTCGACGCTGATTCGCGGGGAGGACACGACGGTCACGCTGAGCGCTTCGGCAGATCTATGCGCGCGTTCTTGCGCCGATAGATCGGGGCGGCGATGGCCATGGCACCCAAAGACACCGCGACGCCGATGATCGTAGCCACGACGCGTTCATATCCCGTCTCCTCGACCGGTCGCCCGATGCTTTCGAGGATGACGACGGCGGGGGTGAGCAGCGTCGTGTAAACCGCATAGTGCCAGTGCTTCACCATGGCGAGAATGGCGAGGATCCCGAACCCGTATCCGAGTACTGCCAGGGTGGGGCCTTGGCCGATGATTCGTGCCAGGCCATCCGCGACGATCAGTCCCGCGGCCGTGCCAAGGGCGCGATTCACGGCCTTGTGCCAGCCGTCTCGGACATAGGGCTGGATGACGATGAATGGGGTCATGATCAGCCAGCCGCCGGTGTGGCCCCAATCGTTGAGCAAGGCGATCGTCGTGGTGATTCCGGCGGTGACGGCCAGCATCACGGTGTAGCCGATCGTACGACTCCAACTCTGCTGCACCGAGTAGACGGAGTTCCTGTGTGGTGGCAGGAATCGGATGCGCAGACCGGTCACGATCAAGGCGACGACGATTCCGTAGACCAGGACGACGCCAGCGAATACCAGCGTTGAGTCCACCGGTGCTGACACGACGGACTCAGAGGCGATGAACGCGAGCGTGATCGGCGCCACGATGAAGGAGCGGTTCCACCCCCAACGGGCGGTCATTCCCACACCGATAGCGACGGCTATGAGCGCGAGGATGCCAAGGACCGGAAGGCTCGTCCCTTCAGCGGCGAGCAGCGCGAGAACCGCGAAGGCTGCAGCCGTGATGAGCGATACCCGCAGATCGGTGGCGAGAGCGACGAAGGCGATACCCAATCCGCCCAGGCCGATCATGCTGCCGGCCGTGGCAGCACCGAGCGGCGAGAGGATCGCGCTGGGCACGATGATGACCGCCGACAGTGCCGCAACCAGAATCACGATCGGCCAGCGTGACGTCATCTGCGGAGGGTATCGGCCCCGTGGGTGTCAGTGCTTCGGTCGCATATGCCGGCCAAAGGGTCGCTATGCGAGCAAACGCTGGCTAAGCGGCGGCCGGTTGGCCAGCGTTTGCCTCAAGAACAGCCGGTTAGCCGGCGTTTGCGGAGTGGGTTAGGCGGGGGTCTTGGCTTTCACGCCGTCGAGCAACACGGTCGCCACGTCGACGACCTCCACGCCCTGCGCTTCGCCCTCCTGCTGGCGCATCGTCACACCGTCGTTGAGCATGACGTTGCAGAACGGGCAGGCCACGGCGACCTTCGAGGCACCGGTGGCGATCGCCTCGTCGGCACGGTTGACGTTGACGCGGGTGCCGAGCTTCTCTTCCATCCACATGCGCGCACCACCGGCGCCGCAGCAGAACGACTCTGTGCCGTGTCGCGGCATTTCGACCAGGTCGACACCGGGGACGCCTGCCACCAGATCGCGCGGGGGGACATAGACGTTGTTGTGTCGGCCGAGATAGCACGGATCGTGATAGGTGATCTTCTCGCCTACTCCTGAATCCGGTGCGGTCACCGGGGTCAGACGGCCTTCCTTGACCAGCGTCGCGAGCAACTGCGAGTGGTGCACGACCTCGTAGTTGCCGCCGATCTGCGGGTATTCACGGCCGATGGTGTTCATGCAGTGCGGGCAGGTCACGACGATCTTCTTCGCGCCGATCTCGTTGAGTACCTCGACGTTCTGCATGCCCTGCATCTGGAACAAGAACTCATTGCCCGCGCGACGCGCTGGATCACCGGTGCAGGTCTCGCCTTCGCCGAGCACCATGAAGTTCACGCCAGCGATGGTCAGCAGCTCGGCAACGGCCTTGGTTGTGCGCTTCGCGCGATCCTCGAACGCACCGGCGCAGCCGACCCAGAACAGGTATTCGACGTCGTCGGGGATGGCGTCCTCGCCCTCCATGCCAAACACGCGAACGTCGAAATCAACCTCGGTGATCCAGTCGTTGCGGCTGGAGGCGTTCATGCCCCACGGGTTGCCCTTGTTCTCGATGTTCTTGAACAACCCACCCAGTTCAGTGGGGAAATCCGACTCGATCATCACCTGGTAGCGGCGCATATCGACGAAGTGGTCGATGTGCTCGATGTCGACCGGGCACTGGTGCACGCATGCACCGCACGTGGTGCACGACCACAGTGCGTCGGCGTCGATCACCGGGCCGTCCTGGGAACGATGACCGGCCGCGTCGTAGCCATCGGTCTCTTGATTCGTGACACCGTCACGTGATCCGACGAGTGGCCGCTCGACCTCAGCCTGCACTCCTGCGGACATCGTGGCGAGAACAGTCTCGTCGACCTCACCCAGCGGTGGGTTCGCACCGCCGTTGGCCTTCTGCGCTGCCATCACGTAGGGAGCCTTCGCGAAGGATGCTTCGCGCAGATTCATGATCATCAGCTTCGGGCTCAGCGGTTTGCCGGTGTTCCATGCGGGGCACTGCGACTGGCATCGACCGCATTCGGTGCAGGTCGCGAAGTCGAGGGTGTCCTTCCAGGTGAAATCCTCGATGCGGCCGACGCCGAAGGTCGCGTCATCGGCGGGATCTTCGAAGTCGATCGGCTTGCCACCGGAATACATCGGCAGCAATGGGCCCAGACCGTTGGGGCGGCGAGAGAATGCGACGTTGATCGGTGCCATGAAGATGTGCAGGTGCTTGCTGTGCAAGACGATGAGCAGGAAGCCCAGGATCACGCCGATATGCAAGATGATGCCGATGGACTCGATCCACTTGAGTGCGGTGACCGACAGGCCGTTCATCCAGGAAGCAACCGTGTCGGTGAGGAACGCGCCGGTGTAGGGGGCGCCACCTTCGGCTTCATGCAGGGCGACCTTCGCACCGCGATAGAGCAGCAGGGTCCACAGCACGTTGAAGATCATCAGCAGCACGATCCACGCGGGGCCGAGGTGCGAACCGAAGAAGCGCGAGGAGCGACCGTCCTTGACCGGGTTGTTCGCCAGTCGGATGATCGCGAAGATCACGACGCCGACGAACACCAGGATGATGAACAGGTCGATGAGGAACAGCACCGGCGCCCAGGTGCCGATCACGGGGAACCAGAAGCCGGGAATGTAGACCTCGACGAATGCTTCGAGCACGGTGATGCCCAGCACGAGGAATCCCCAGAAGGCGAACACGTGCGCGACACCGGGTACGACCCACTGCAGCAGCTTCTTCTGGCCTAGGACCTCGGTGGCTTCCGCCTCGGCCCGGCGCCCGAACTGCCCGGTGCGGCCAACGGCCGGCTGACCGGAACGGACGAGGTTATTGAGGAACAGGCTCCGGCGGGCGGCGAAGGCCACCCCGGCCACAATGATGAGCGTCCCCAGGCCGATGCGCAGCCAATCCATGAACTCCATGGGGCCAGGGTAGTGGTGCACCGGGTGAACGCCCGTTCGCGAAGCCCCCCTATGGCGCACGTCACACCCCTCCCCCGCAGACCGTCTGAGTTACCTGAGTGGTCGCTAACTCAATGAGTTAGCGACCACTCAGGTAACTCAGACGAGATGGGGGTGTGGATGTGGGAATGGCTGGGGAGGGGGCGGAGACACTGTGAGTCGATTTGACTCATAGTGTTTGACAGGGCATACTCAATGTATCCGCGTCGCACAGGCGCACATAGCCAGTAGACAATCAGAACGCAGCAGTTCCCGCCCCCTGCGGTCGGAACGAGTAACCCAGGCCAGTACGACCCAGGCCAGTACGAGCCAGGCCAGTACGAGCCAGGCCAGTACGAGCCAGGCCAGTAAGACCCAGACCAGTAAGACCCAGACCAGTAAGACCCAGACCAGTAAGACCCAGACCAGAAAGAGGACATATCTGATGGCCCGAGCAGTCGGCATCGACCTGGGCACGACCAACTCCGTCGTGTCTGTTCTAGAGGGCGGCGATCCCGTCGTCATCACCAATGCGGAGGGCGCCCGCACCACCCCGTCGGTCGTCGCCTTCGCCAAGAACGGCGAGGTGCTCGTCGGCGAGGTCGCCAAGCGCCAGGCCGTCACCAACGTCGACCGGACCATCCGGTCGGTCAAGCGCCACATGGGCACCACCTGGACCGTCGACATCGACGGCAAGGACTACACCGCGCAGGAGATCTCCGCGCGCACGCTGATGAAGCTCAAGCGCGACGCGGAGGCCTATCTCGGCGACACCGTTACCGACGCTGTGATCACCGTGCCGGCGTATTTCTCCGACGCGCAGCGTCAGTCGACGAAGGAAGCCGGAGAGATCGCGGGCCTGAACGTCCTGCGCATCATCAACGAGCCCACCTCCGCAGCACTTGCCTACGGACTGGACAAGGGCGAAGCCGAGCAGACGATCCTCGTGTTCGACCTTGGTGGCGGCACGTTCGACGTTTCGCTACTCGAGATCGGCGACGGTGTCGTGGAGGTCAAGGCCACCAGTGGTGACAACAACCTTGGTGGAGACGACTGGGATGACAAGGTCGTCGAGTGGCTCGTCACGCAGTTCAAGAACGCTCACGGTGTCGACCTGAGCAAGGACAAGATGGCGATGCAGCGCCTGCGCGAAGCGGCGGAGAAAGCCAAGATCGAACTGTCCAGCTCGATGCAGACGTCGATCAACCTGCCCTACATCACCGCGAGCGCCGATGGTCCGCTGCACCTCGACGAGACACTCAGCCGCGCCCAGTTCGAGCAGATGACCCGAGACCTACTGGATCGCACGAAGGCTCCGTTCGAGGCGGTCGTGAAGGACGCCGGCATCAAGGTGTCCGATATCGATCAGGTCGTCCTGGTCGGCGGCTCGACCCGCATGCCGGCGGTGGCCGATCTGGTCAAGGAGCTCACGGGCAAAGACCCCAATAAGGGCGTCAATCCCGATGAGGTCGTGGCGATCGGCGCTGCCCTGCAGGCCGGTGTGCTCAAGGGCGAGGTCAAGGATGTCCTGCTGCTCGATGTCACCCCGTTGAGCCTGGGCATCGAGACCAAGGGTGGCGTGATGACGAAGTTGATCGAGCGCAACACCACGATCCCGACCAAGCGCAGCGAGATCTTCACCACCGCTGACGACAACCAGCCCAGTGTGCTCATCCAGGTCTACCAGGGTGAGCGCGAGATGGCGGCATATAACAAGAGACTGGGCACCTTCGAGCTGACCGGTCTTCCTCCCGCCCCACGCGGTGTGCCGCAGGTCGAGGTGACCTTCGACATCGATGCGAACGGCATCGTGCATGTGTCTGCGAAGGACATGGCCACGGGCAAGGAGCAGTCGATGACGATCACCGGTGGCAGCGCGCTGAGCAAGGACGACATCGATCGGATGATGCGTGAGGCTGAGCAGCATGCCGAGGAGGACAAGCGGCTGCGTGAGGAGATCGAGGTCAAGAACACCGCCGAGGCGCTGGTGTACCAGACCGAGAAGTTCCTCACCGAGAACGCCGAGCAGATCCCGGCTGACGCCAAGGCGAACGTCGACGGCCCACTCGATGAGTTGAAGAAGGCCATCGAGGCCAATGAGATCCCGGGCATGAAGGCCGCCACCGACAAGGTGGCACAGGCCAGCCAGGCATTGGGTGCGGCGATGTATGCCTCCACTCAGGCGGCCGGTGGTGGCGCCGGTGGTGGCGATGGTGCTGCCCAGGCCGAGGCTGACATGGCCGAGGACGACGTGGTCGACGCCGAGATCGTCGACGACGAAGCCAACGACGCCCAGAAGTGAGGTAGGCGAACCGATGACGCAGCATCCCGAACGGGAAACCCCCGAGGAAACCGAGGGCATTCGCGTCCACGATCGTCGCCGCATCGACCCGGATACCTTCGAGGTGCGGGAGCCCAGTGCTCCCGCACCCGAGGGCGGGGCAGAAGGGGCCGAGGGCGCGGCCGTCGAAGCCGATCTGTCGGCTACGGAGACGAAGGTCGCCGAACTGACCGATGATCTGCGTCGCGTGCACGCCGAATACGCGAACTATCGCAAGCGTGTCGAGCGGGACCGCGAGGCGGCACGTGAGGTCGTCATCGCCGGAGTCCTGGCGGATTTGCTCCCGGTGCTCGATGACATCGAGCGAGCGCGGGAACACGGCGAACTACAAGGCGCGTTCAAGACCGTCGGCGAGAACCTCGAGCAGGTCACCGCCAAGCTCGGTCTCGAGCGCTTCGGTGTCGCGGATGAACCCTTCGATCCGACAGTGCATGAGGCGCTCACCAGTGAGCAGCGCGACGGGATCGATGAACCGACCGTGGTGTCGGTTTTCCAGCCCGGCTATCGCATCGGCGAGCGGATCATCCGCCCGGCCCGCGTTGCCGTCGCCGGCACTGACTGAATTCGACTGATGAGATAACGACAAGACGAGGTAGGCACACACCGCATGAACAAGGACTGGCTGGACAAGGACTTCTACGCCGCTCTCGGCGTGTCCAAGTCTGCGTCGGCCGATGAGATCAAGAAGGCCTACCGCAAACTCGCTCGCGAACTTCATCCGGATAAGAACCCTGGCGACAAGGCCGCCGAGGACCGCTTCAAGTCCGTATCCGAGGCGTATGACGTGCTCTCGGATGAAGCCAAGCGCAAGGAATACGACGAAGCACGCACATTGTTCGCCGGAGGCGGCGGATTCCGCCCAGGTGGCGGTGGTTTCGGATCGGGTGGCGGTGGCTTCGGCGGCGGCGGTGCCTCATATGACTTCTCCGATGTGTTCAGCGGCGAAGACGGCGGGCTAGGCGACATCCTCGGCAATATCTTCAACCGTGGCCGTGGGGGGCGAACCGCCCAGCGGGCACGCCGTGGAGCTGATCTCGACAGCGAGATCAGCCTCGGTTTCGATGAAGCGCTTTCTGGTGTCACAGTGCCGTTGCGGCTATCGAGTGAAAGCGCCTGCACGTCCTGTCACGGCACCGGAGCGAAGGCTGGCACAGTGCCGCGACTGTGCCCGACCTGCGAAGGCTCCGGGCAGACATCACGTAACGCCGGTGGTTTCGCCTTCGCCGAACCGTGCCCGAACTGTCATGGGCGTGGCTTGATCGTCGACGATCCCTGCCCGAGCTGTCGCGGCTCCGGTCGCGGCATGAGCACCCGCACCGTGCAGGCGCGCATCCCCGCGGGAGTCAAGGACGGCGCGCGGATCCGACTGAAGGGCAAGGGCGCCCCGGGCGAGAACGGTGGTCCCAACGGCGATCTCTATGTCACCGTGCACGTGCAATCGCATCCGGTCTTCGGCCGCAAGGGCGACAACCTCACCGTCACCGTGCCGGTGACCTTCACCGAGGCTGCGCTCGGCGCGCAGATCAAGGTGCCCGTTCCTGGAGGTTCGACGGTGACGTTGAAAATCCCCGAGGGCACGGCGAACGGTCGCACATTCCGTGTGCGTGGACGGGGAGTGACCCGTAAGGACGGCACGAAGGGCGACCTGCTGGCCACCGTCGATGTACTCGTGCCCACGGCCATGAGCGATGACGCACGCACAGCGCTGCAGGCATACGCCGACAGCGTCGGTGAGATCGATCCGCGCGCGCAACTGCTGGCGGCAGCAAGGGAGGCGTGATGCAGTCCGACGAGACAACGCCGGTCTACACGATCTCCGTCGCCGCGCAACTCAGTGACCTGCACCCGCAGACTCTGCGGCAATACGACCGGCTCGGGCTTGTCTGCCCACAGCGAGTGAATGGTCGCAACCGGTTGTATTCCGAGCGCGATGTCGAGCGGCTCCGCGAAATCGCCGAACTCTCCGCCGAGGGGATGAGCCTGGTCGGTATCCAGCGAGTGTTGCAGTTGGAGGCTGAACTCGAACGGGTACGCACCCACCTCGACGAACTGCTGCGGGAGAAGCACTCGACGGCACTCGTGTTGTGGAATCCGCGCCGCCGTCGACGCGCCTAGCCGATGAAGACTCGACGCCGATGAAGACTCGACAACGAACCACGTAGAGGGAACAAACGATGGACATTCAATTCACCACGCGAGCCCAAGAGGCCCTGGGTGCTTCGGTGCGCATGGCTGCGGCCCAGGGCAATGCCCAGGTCGAACCCGTGCACATCCTCGACTCGCTGCTGCAGCAGGGCGAGGGCATCGCCACTGCGCTGCTCGCGACCGTCGGCGTCGATGTGCCGGGCCTGACGGCGAAGGTGCGAACTGCAGTCGAAGCGCTGCCCAGCGCCAGCGGTGCGACGGTCTCAGCACCCCAACTGTCGGGTCAGTCCTATGCCGTGGTGAATGCTGCGAAGAAGCTCGCCGATGAGCGAGGAGATGAATATGTCAGCACCGAGCACCTGCTGATCGCACTCGCCGAAGAAGGCTCCACGAAGGAGATCCTGAGTCAGGCCGGTGCGAGTGCGCAGGGGCTGCTCGATGCTCTGCAGAATATGAGAGGAGGGGCCCGCGTGACCTCACCGGATCCCGAGGGCACCTTCCAGGCCCTGGAGAAATACGGCGTCGACCTCACCGCGCGCGCTCGCGACGGCAATATCGATCCGGTCATCGGCCGGGACGAGGAAATCCGTCGCACCGTGCAGGTGCTTTCCCGGCGGACGAAGAACAACCCGGTGCTCATCGGCGACCCCGGTGTCGGCAAGACCGCCGTCGTCGAAGGTCTCGCTCGACGCATCGTCGAAGGCGATGTGCCGACCTCGCTGCAGGGCAAGACCCTCATCTCCCTCGATCTCGGCGCCATGGTCGCCGGTGCGAAATACCGCGGCGAGTTCGAGGAACGGTTGAAGGCCGTCCTCGATGAGATCAAGGAATCCGAAGGCCAGATCGTCACATTCATCGACGAGTTGCACACGGTCGTCGGTGCGGGAGCCGGTGGCGATTCGGCGATGGACGCCGGCAACATGCTCAAACCGATGCTGGCCCGCGGCGAACTTCGGATGATCGGCGCGACCACTCTCGATGAATACCGCGAATACATCGAGAAGGATCCGGCCCTCGAGCGGCGCTTCCAGCAGGTGTTCGTCGATCAGCCCTCCGTCGAGGACACGATCGCGATCCTGCGTGGCATCAAGGAGAAGTACGAGGCGCACCACAAGGTCGTGATCGCCGATAGTGCGCTCGTCGCCGCGGCGACGTTGTCCGACCGCTACATCACATCGCGGTTCCTACCCGACAAGGCCATCGACCTGATGGACGAATCAGCCGCCCGACTCCGCATGGAGATCGACTCCTCACCGGTGGAGATCGATGTTCTGCAACGCCAGGTCGATCGCCTGCGCATGGAGGAACTCGCCGTCGCCAAGGAAACCGACGAAGCATCCCAGGAGCGATTGACCCGGATCCGCGCTGAGATCGCCGATAAGGAAGAGGAGCTATCGGGTCTGCGTGCGAAGTGGGACACCGAGAAGGCCGGCTTGGATCGGATCGGTGAGCTCAAGGTGCTCATCGACGATCTGCGCGCAGTGGCCGAGAAGGCCCAGCGCGAGGGCGACTTCGAGCAGGCTGCTCGGATCCTCTACGGCGAGATTCCGACGTTCGAAGAGGAGCTCGAGCGAGTGAGTGCCGAAACCAACGCTCGCGAATCCGCGATGGTGCAAGAGGAAGTCACTGCTGACGACATCGCCGAGGTCGTGTCGTCGTGGACGGGGATCCCGGCCGGGCGTCTGCTGCAGGGCGAGAGCGAGAAGTTGCTGCAGATGGAGTCCTATCTCGACAAGCGCGTCGTCGGACAGACCACTGCGGTGCGTGAGGTCTCAGATGCTGTGCGTCGCTCGCGGGCAGGCATCGCGGACCCCAACCGACCGACCGGCTCGTTCCTGTTCCTCGGCCCGACGGGTGTCGGAAAGACCGAATTGGCCAAAGCGCTCGCGGAGTTCCTGTTCGACGATGAGCGGGCGATGGTGCGCATCGACATGAGTGAGTACTCCGAGAAGCACGCGGTGTCGCGTCTGGTCGGCGCGCCACCCGGGTATGTCGGTTATGAAGAAGGTGGTCAGTTGACCGAGGCGGTGCGCCGGCGTCCCTACACCGTCGTATTGCTCGACGAGGTCGAGAAAGCGCATCCGGAGGTATTCGACATCCTGCTGCAGGTCCTCGACGATGGCCGACTCACCGATGGCCAGGGTCGCACGGTCGATTTCCGCAACGCCATTCTCATCCTGACCTCGAATCTGGGCTCGCAGTTCCTCATCGATGTCACCACACCTTGGGAGGAACGCAAGGAGCAGGCGCTCGCCGTTGTGCGCACGCAGTTTCGTCCGGAGTTCTTGAACCGGCTCGATGCGATGGTGATGTTCGAGCCGCTCGACCGAGCCGAACTCGAGCGCATCGCACGCCTGCAGGTCGACCAGGTGCAACGTCGTCTCGATGATCGTCGGATCACCTTGGAGATCAGCGATGACGCACTGGCGTGGCTGGTCAATATGGGCTTCGACCCCGCCTATGGCGCACGTCCACTGCGGCGGCTGGTGCAGACGGCGATCGGGGATCCACTGGCCAAGGAGATCCTGTCCGGTGCCGTGCACGATGGCGACACTGTGGTCATCAGCGCGGTCCCTGACGGTGATCGCCTCAGTGTCGAACCCCGTCGCTGATCACACTCGACGGCCGAAGGTAGCCTCGCCGGATGGTTCATATCCGGGGGTCGTTGCAGGCTGCCCTCGTCGGCGTGCTGGCCACCAGCCTGGCGTGGGGTGGGTTATCCGCCACCTCCACCGCCTGGGCTGTCGATGACATTCCGCGTATCTGCTTGAGTGAAGTGAACGTCTCGAAGTCGTTTGCAGCCGATACATCCGGTCTTGATGACGGAGTGCTCATCCTCGATGGGCGCACTATGACCCTGGCTGACGATTCTGCTTCGTGGCAGGTGTACGACCCGATCGACAACACCTTCAACAACCGGTTCCACGGAATGCAGTGGCTCGTTCCCTGGGCCATAGCCGGTGGCGATGCGGTGTCGCTCCTGGTTGCTCGAGATGCTGCGCTGCCCGATCCCGGATCGCAGGCCGATCGAACCGTCCTGCGAGGGACCGGCTGGACCACCGGAGCCAACCGCCTTCGCCAGAACACGGTGAACTGCCTGTATCAGTTGACCGGTGACGAGCGGCTGCTGCCGATCATCGAACGCATCGTGGCGGTCAACATCGACCCTGCCCGCTATCGAGGATTACCCGAACGTCCTGTGCACAACCACGGGATGCTCGCCAACCACTCGCTGATCGAATCCGCCCGGGTCTTCGATCGACCCGAATGGCAGGACATCGCTTTCGCACGCATGAACGCCGATGCAGAAAGTGTCTTCGCCGAATGCGGGATGTCGATCGAACAGTCGAGCAGTTATCACCTGACCAATCTGCGAATCTGGGAGCGGGGTCTGCGCAGAGCCGGTGCGAGTGATGTCGTCACCACTGCGGGAGTAGCCCGAACGATCGACCGTGCCCGACTGGCAGCGGTCCAACTAGCTCGCCCCGATGGCTTCCTCGAGGCGATCGGCAACGCTAATCAACGCTCTGTCTCGGCAATCGTCGCCGATCTCGCACCGGATTTTCGAGAGTCGCTCGATCCTCGCCTGTGGTGCCAGCGCCGGGGTTGGGCTGCGAACCGGACCTCGTGGGATGACACAGCGATTCACTACACGCTGCGATTCGGACCACGCCGCAAGATGCACGGCCATTTCGATCACGGATCCCTGACCTGGTTCGCTCAGGGCGTTCCCGTGCTGTCGGATCCGGGACTGTTCGACAAGACTCGCAACGGTCGCTATCGCGACGCGGTGTCGATGTCAGCGCATTCGGTGCTCGAACCCGCAGGCCGATCCTTCGGTGGTAGAACCCGAGCCACACTCGAGGACAGCCCCGAGGGGATCGATCGATACACCCTGGTCAGCCAACACCGCGGGATGAAGCGCACGCGCTCGCTCGAGGTGAGCCTGAATCATTCCTACCTGCGCGTACGTGACGAAGCACGTTCACGCACTCCGGTTCAATGGCTGCAGCACTGGCAACTCGAACCTCAATGGGAGCCGTTCTTCGGGACTACTCCGTGGACACCTATCGCCGCCCATCCCAACGGCCTGTATCTGTATGCGGTCTGCCATTCCGGAGTTTCGATGCGGATGACAGTCGGTACCCAGGAGCATTACCCGAAATGGCGTACGAGTGTTCCGGGGATGAGCCTGCAGTGCGGTGGGATGGGGCGATCGGTGACATTCGACACGCTGCTGGTGGTCAGCACGATCAATGGAACGTTGCGCTGGGATCGTGCCAGCGGCGCCTATGCGGTGCGTGGCCCTGACGGGTCTGCTTCGGGTGGATCGGCGTCGCGCGGGCTTATTCCGGCAGGGTGAAATCAGCGGGTCCCGACCCCGCGGGTGCGCCGCCCTCGGGGAAGTTCACCCGGAACTGCACTGATCGGGCGCTACCCCCGATGTCGTCTCCGACGGTCGCGGTGACGACATAGCGTCCCGCTCGACCGAACTGCACCTCGCCGCTGACGGCGAGCACGCTGCGCATATCGGCCCCGGGGGTCGCGCCGGCAGGCCGTCCGGCTTCGACAGCACCCTCGACGGCGAATAGTTGCTCGCCGTCCTCGTGCTCCACACTCACGGTGAGCGGATAGGCACGGTTGGTCTCGTTCCAGCCGATGAGCAGGCTGACCCCGATACCGAGATGGACGGTGCCGAGATTGCCGTCGTTATCGAGGGGTTGTTCCATCTCGCTCCAACCGGCGCCCTGCAGATACAGCAGGCCGTTGATGGCTTCGGCGTGATGGGCCAGGGTGACGTATTCGATCTGGGGCATGGGTCCATCCTGCCCTATAGGCAGGACGCGCAGGTTAGGGTCGGCGATCATGGTCACTCGCACCCCCGCCCTGGTGGAGCGCATGCGTCCGCACGCCGCGAGCATCTTCGGCCGGATGTCCGCGTTGGCCCAGCGATCCGAAGCGATCAATCTCGGCCAGGGTTTCCCCGATGAGGACGGCCCGATCGAACTCCAGGAGATCGCACGGGCGGCGATCGCCGAAGGTCGCGGCAACCAGTACCCACCGGCGCACGGCCTGCCGGATCTGCGCCTAGCGGTTGCGGAGCATCAACGACGGTTCTATGGCCTGACCGTCGACCCGGACACCGAGGTCGTGATCGGCACCGGTGCCAGCGAGGTGCTGCAGTCGGCACTGCTCGCCCTGTGCGAACCAGGCGATGAAGTCGTCGTCTTCGAGCCGTGGTTCGACCTCTATGGCGCTGGCATCGCGCTCGCGGGAGCGACTCGGGTGAGCGTTCCGCTGCGGCCGCCCTCGTATAGACCGGATATCGATGCGCTCGCCGACGCGATCACCCCGCGCACCCGGGTGCTGCTGCTGAACACCCCGCACAATCCCACCGGTGTGGTGTTCACCCGCGAGGAACTGCAGGCCATTGCGGATATAGCGATCGAGCGCGACCTGATCGTGCTTTCCGATGAGGCATATGAGCACCTCTGGTTCGATGGCCATCCTCACATCCCCATCTCGACCCTGCCGGGAATGTTCGAGCGCACCATCAGCGTGGGAAGTGGTGGCAAGTCGTTCTCTTTCACCGGTTGGAAGGTCGGTTGGGGGAGTGGTCCGCGGGATCTGATCGCTGCGGTGCGCGTTGTGCGACAGCACCTGTCCTATGTCTCCGGAGGACCGTTTCAATATGCGATCGCGGCCGGACTGCGTCTATCGGATGATTATTTCGATGGACTGCGTGCGCAGATGCAAGCTAAGCGCGATCTTCTCACCAATGGATTGCGGTCACTGGGCTTCGCGGTGACCGAATCGCAGGGAACGTATTTCGCGACCAGTGATCTCGGCCCCTTCGTCCGCATCGATGATCGACAGGTAGATGGGGTCGAAGTGTGTGATTGGCTGCCCGAACATGTCGGCGTCGCTGCCATCCCGATTCAGGTGTTCTGCGATGACCCGGATCTGGGGGCACAGTCGATTCGCTGGGCTTTCGGCAAGGCCGATGACACCCTCAGGGAGGCATTGCGCAGAATCGAATCCGATAGAGCTCAGAAGGTGGTGGGGTCGTGAGTCGAACCCATGACGTGATCATCATCGGCGGTGGACACAACGGCCTGACCGCCGCGGCTTATCTCGCTCGCGCCGGTCGCAGTGTGCTGGTGCTCGAGCAGGGTGAGGTCGCCGGCGGTGCAGCGATCTCGACCCAGGCTTTCGCCGGGGTCGATGCCCGGCTCTCGCGATACTCCTATCTGGTGTCTTTGATGCCGCAGGCGATCATCGATGAACTCGCTTTGGGCGTCGAACTGCGCTCTCGCGATGTCGCATCCTTCACACCGGTGCGCCGTGACGGCCGCGACACCGGGCTACTCGTGGAGCGTCGACCCGGTCCTGCCACGGCAGCATCGTTCGCCGAGGTGACCGGCGGTGACGAGGACTACCGGATGTGGCAGGACATCTACACACGGATGGAATCCGCTGCGCAGGCTCTTGCTCCCACGATGCTGCAACGTTTGCTATCACGTGATGAGGCACGAGCATTGATCACCCAGGCGGCGGGGGATCACACCTGGGCGATGATCGCCGACATACCGCTTGGGGAAACCCTCATGGAGTCGTTTGTCGACGACGATGTGCGCGGTGTGGTTGCCACCGATGGACTCATCGGTACCTACGCCTCGTTATTCGATGCATCCTTGTTGGCGAACCGATGCTGGCTGTATCACCTCGTCGGCGATGGAACGGGCGAGTGGAAGGTTCCCGTCGGTGGCATGGGTGCGGTCAGCGGCGCACTGCAGCGAGTAGCGGTCGAATCCGGCGCGCAGGTGCTGACGTCAGCACGTGTCATCTCTGTCTCCTCGGATGGTCGTCGAGCGCAGGTGCGCTTCATCGACCGCGATGGTGTGGAGCGCGTCGAGGAGTGCGCGTGGGTGCTGTCGAATGCCGCCCCGCACACCCTTGCTGCGCTGCTGGATCGCCCATCCTTGCCACAGTTGTCACAGATGCCCCAGGGATCCCAGATGAAGGTCAACATGCTGCTGACACGCCTGCCGAGGTTGCGCAGCGGCGTCGATCCGCACGTCGCATTCGCCGGGACCCTGCATATCGACGAGTCGCTCTCGGCGCTCGAGGAATCCTTCGCCCACGCCATTGCCGGTCGGGTGCCCGAACATCTGCCTGCCGAGATCTACTGTCACACCCTGACCGATCCGTCCATCCTCGGTCCGGACCTGCAACAGAGCGGCTGGCACACCATGACGTTGTTCGGCCTGCACACCCCGGCGAGCCTGTTCGCCGGTGCTGATCACGACGCGGTGCGCGATCAGCTCGTCGAGGGATACCTCGATGCGATAGACGCGTTCTGTGAGGAGCCGATCCGCGACTGCCTTGCTGTCGACGCGAACGGTGATCGGTGTGTCGAAGCTCGCACACCCTTGGAGTTGCAGGCGTCGGTGGGGTTGCCCGGTGGGCACATCTTCCATCGTGATCTGCGCTGGCCGTGGGCTGCTGATGACGACGGCACCCCGGGTGCACCGGATTCCGTCCCCGGAGCCTGGGGCGTCGAGACCGATATCGCCAACGTCCTCATCTGCGGTGCGGGGGCGCGCCGCGGCGGTGGAGTCAGCGGCATCCCCGGACGGGCCGCCGCGATGGCGGTGCTGGAGGCTGATGAGGTGCAGGGCTAGGCGATCGGATCCCGCTCGAGCAGTTCACGCGCCTGGTGGGCGATCTCCGTGCCCTCGTCGGCGGGCACGACGATGACGCGCACCGGTGCCCCGACTGCTGCGATATCGATCGCCTGCGAGGGTGCGGTGACTTCTCGATTGCGGGTGAGGTCCACATCGATGCCGAGCCGGGCCCAACCGATGCAGACCGCCTCGCGCAGATGCGGGTCGTGCTCGCCGACTCCACCGGTGAACACGAGAGCATCTGCACCGCCCACAACCGCATGCATAGCGCCGATCGCGCGCCGCAGGCGATGGACATAGATCGACCAGGCGAGCTCCGCAGATGCATCTCCATCGGCCTTGAGTCGCTCGATCTCACGCATATCTGCTGCACCTCCCACACCGACGAGGCCACTGCCGTGTTCGAGCAGATCGGTGACGGCTGTCGTGGAGCCGAAATGATCGACCAACGCGAGCACGATGGCGGGATCGAGATCGCCGCTGCGGGTGGACATCATGACGCCTTCCAAAGGAGTCCAACCCATGGTGGTGTCGACGCCGCGCCCATCGCGAACAGCCGTGATGCTGGACCCGGAACCCAGGTGCGCCACGACGAGCCTGAGGTCCGAAGCCCTACGTTTCATCAGGGTTGTGGTCTGGCGAATGGCTCCGGCTATGGAGATGCCGTGGAACCCGAATCGTTCGATACCTAGTTCGGCGCTGAGATTCAGCGGTAGCGGATATGTTCGCGCAGACGTCGGCATCGAGCGGTGGAATGCCGTATCGAACACCGCGACCTGCGGGACGTCCGGGGCAAGTCGAAACATGGTGTCGATGCCCGCGAGATTCACGGGATTGTGCACCGGCGCGAGCGGGATGCAGCGTTCGATCTCGGCACGCACGTCGGCATCGATGAGGGCTGGCGCATCGAATCTCCGGCCACCGTGCACGACCCGATGACCGATGACGGCGATATCGGCTCGATCAGCCTCGGGTATCGCGTTCCACAGGTCATCGAGGAGTCCGGGAACATCGGCTGCAGTGCAGCGTCCCAGGTCGAGTGATCGCTCGAAGGCTCGAGCGCCGCCGGATCGGAATCCGTCGATCTTGATCGACGAGGAACCGATGTTGACGGCGAGGGCGATCACGCCTGCCAGGTCCATTCGGCGATCTCCGGCATATCGACGCCACGTTGGACGACGTATTGGCGGTGGGTGATCAACTGATCGCTCATTCGTTGGCGCAGCCATGCCGCCTCAGTCGACAGACCGGGAACTCGGTCGATGACGTCGATGACCAGGTGAAAACGATCGATCTCATTGCGCACGCACATGTCGAAAGGCGTCGTGGTCGAGCCTTCCTCTTTGTAGCCGCGCACATGGAGATTGGCGTGGTTGGTCCTCCGGTAGGTCAGCCGATGAATGAGCCAGGGATATCCGTGATAGGCCATCACGATCGGCTTGTCCGTGGTGAAGAGGGCATCGAATTCCCGATCCGACAGGCCGTGTGGATGCTCGCTTTCGGGTTGCAGGCGCATCAGGTCGACGACGTTGATGACCCGGATGCGCAGGTCCGGAAGGTTTTCGCGAAGGATGCTGACCGCGGCAAGGACCTCCACGGTCGGGACATCGCCGGCGCAGGCCATCACGACATCAGGATCCTGCCCGCTGTCATTGGAGGCGAACTCCCAGATGCCGATGCCACGTGTGCAATGCCGCACTGCCTCATCCATCGTCAACCATGTGGGGGTGGGCTGCTTTCCTGAGACCACGATGTTGATGTAGTTCCGGCTACGCAGGCAGTGATCCATCGTGGACAGCAGGGTATTGGTGTCCGGGGGCAGATAGATCCGGATCACGTCGGCCTTCTTGTTCACCGCGTGGTCGATGAATCCCGGATCCTGATGCGATAGACCATTGTGATCCTGGCGCCACACGTGGGAGGTGAGCAGATAGTTCAGACTCGCGATCGGCTGCCTCCACGGGATGCTCCGGGTGGTGTTCAACCACTTCGCATGCTGGTTGAACATCGAGTCGACGATGTGGATAAACGCCTCGTAACAGGACATCAGGCCATGGCGACCGGTGAGCAGGTATCCCTCGAGCCATCCCTGACAGGTCTGCTCGCTGAGGATCTCCAGCACCCGGCCATCACGAGCCAGGTGCATGTCGGTGTCCCGGTGCGAACCAAGCCAGCGTTTCGCGGTGATGTCGAGAGTAGCCCCGAGGCGGTTGGATTCGTGCTCGTCCGGCGCAACGAAGAGCAGATTGCGATGGTCGAGGTTGTCCCTCATGGTGTCTCGCAGAAACTCACCGAGAACTCGGGTCGGTTCGCTCATCGGCACACCGGGTCGCTCGATCGTGACGGCATAGTCCCGAAAATCCGGTAGGCGCAGGGGAGTCAGCAGTTCTCCACCGTTGGCGTGCGGGTTGTCTCCCATCCGGCGGGTGCCTCGGGGCATCGAATCGCGGATGAGACCGATCGGGCGCCCATCGGGTTCGAAGAGTTCCTGCGGGTGATAACTGCGCAGCCACTCCTCGAGAAGTCGTCGATGCGCGGGGTTGTCGAAAGTTTCGGCGAGTGGGACCTGATGCGATCGCCATGTGTCCTCGACGGGAACACCGTCGACCTCGGCTGGGCCGGTCCAGCCCTTCGGTGTTCGCAGGATGATCATCGGCCAGCGCGGGCGTGAGGTGTCGCCGTCGAATCGCGCAGCATGCTGGATTCCTTTGATCCGGTCGATCGCTGAATCCATGGCCCGGGCCATGTCGTGATGGATGTGCCCGGTGTCGTCACCGTTGACCCAGATGGGTTCCCAGCCATAGCCGAACAGCAGCGCGGCCAGCTCGTCATCGCTGATCCGGGACAGCACCGTCGGATTTGCGATCTTGTAACCGTTGAGGTGCAGGATCGGAAGCACCGCACCGTCATGTTCAGGGTCGAGGAACTTCGTCGCGTGCCACGACGTCGCGAGGGGACCGGTTTCGGCTTCCCCGTCGCCCACGACGCACGTGACGATGAGATCAGGATTGTCGAAGGCGGCACCGAATGCGTGGGACAGTGAATAGCCCAACTCTCCACCCTCATGGATCGATCCCGGGGTCTCCGGTGCGACATGGGATGGGACACCGTAGGGAAATGAGAACTGCCGGAAGAGTTTGCGCATCCCCTCGGTGGTCTGGTCGATATCGGGGTAGTACTCCGAATAGGTACCCTCCAACCAGACCGAGGCCAAGACGGCAGGGCCACCGTGACCGGGACCGGCGATGAAGATCATGTCGAGGTCGTCTCGAACGATGACGCGGTTGCAGTGGGTGTACACCAGGTTCAGGCCGGGTGACGTGCCCCAATGCCCGAGCAGCCGTGGCTTGACGTCGTCACGTTCTAGCGGGCGTTCTAGCAGCGGATTGTCCAGCAGATAGATCTGCCCGACCGTGAGGTAGTTCGCAGCTCGCCAGGTGGCGTCGAGTGCGGCCCATTCATGAGGCGGCAGCAGATGCTCCGGTGCGCTCAAGTGTGAAGAGAAGATGTCGGAGGTGTGCAGTTGGGCCTGGGTCATGATGGACTCCGGAGATCGACGAATGTCTCCATCAGACCTGCCTTGTGTGACATTGCCATGAACACCAGCGAACGTCTTTGGGACAAGGTGCGGTCGATACCCGGTCAAGACACGGGTACATGCACGCGTGAATCTCCACCGAAGGCCAGCGGCTGGTTGGGGGATGAAGGCCCGTCAGCCCGAGGTGGCGCCTCGAGCCAGGATTCGCCGGGCTTGGCGCACCACGGCTTCGTCCACCATCCGCCCGGAATCATCCGTGAAGGCACCTCGACCCTCGGCCGCTGCTGCATCGGCGGCGGCGATGAGTCGACGGGCCGCATCGATCTCCTCGGCGGTTGGAGTGAACACCTCGTGGGCGATATCGATCTGCGCGGGATGGATGCAGGCCCGCCCGACGTAGCCCATCCGGGCGAGCGCTTCGGTACTCGCCCGGAACACGTCAAGGTCACGAAACTCCACGCTGACGGGAGCCACGGGCGGAAGCAGATTGAGCGCTGAACTGACGATGACGACGCGTTGGCGCACAAGCAGCAGTTCAGACTCTTCTGACCCGAACGTGACCCCAAGATCTGCACGCAGGTCAGCCTCACCGACTTGAAGTTGCGTCACTCCAGCAACACCGGCGAGATCGGCGACGGTGAACACCGCCCGACCGGTCTCGATCAGTGGCATGAGCCCGCGGAGTGCACCGGGCAGCTCAGTCAGCCGCTGTGCGACGGTGGCTACCTGATCAGGATCCTCAGTCTTCGCCAGCACGATGCCCGCGAGGTTGTGCTGCAGACATGACGCGAGATCGAATTCGAGGCCCGCGGGATCACTGGTGACCCGAACCCAGGTCGACGGCGGCGCATCGGCGAGGAAATCCCGAAGGTTGGCGCGAGCACCATCCTTCGCCGAAGGGGCGACACCGTCTTCTAGGTCGACGATCAGCGCATCCGCACCTCGGCCGGCTGCCTTGGCCAGCCGAGGTGCGTCGTCAGCCGGGACGTACAGCCAACTGCGCGGGATCATCCGATCGAGTCACGCCCGGAAATCAACGACTTGGCGATGATCATCCTCAAGATGTCGTTGGTGCCTTCACCGATCGCCATGAGCGGGGCATCGCGGTACAACCGCTCCACGACATATTCGGTGGAGTAGCCGTAACCACCGTGGATGCGCATGGCCTCCAACGATGCGTTGATGGCAACCTCAGATGCGAAGTACTTCGCCATGCCCGACTGCATGTCGGCACGCTTGCCTGCGGCCTGCTCGGATGCCGCCCAGTAGGTCAGGAGCCGCGCAGCCTGGAGGTTCGTGGCGATGTCAGCCAACTTCAACTGGATGGCTTGGAAGTCGCTGATCGGCTGACCGAACGCGGTGCGATCACGGCTGTAATCCAATGCCGCGTCATAGGCGGCCTGCGCGATGCCCACGGCGCGGGCTGCGATGTTGATTCGACCGGATTCCAGTGCCGGAAGCGCCTGTTGCATGCCGCGCCCCTCGACGCCACCGAGCAGGTTCTCGACCGGGACTCGGGCGTTGTCGATGACGACCTCGCAGGATTCGGGTCCCTTGTAGCCGAGCTTGCCGATATCGCGCAGCACCTCGTACCCGGGGGTATCGGCCTCGATCAGCAGGATGCTCATGCCCTTGTGGCGGGGGTCGGCGTTGGGATCGGTCTTGACCATCACCGGCAGTGGATCGGCATGTCGGGCGTTCGTGATCCACGTCTTGCGGCCGTTGACGACGTAGTGGTCGCCATCACGGATGGCAGTGGTGCGGATGCCCTGCAGATCTGATCCAGCGTCGGGCTCGGTGAGTCCAACGCCCGTGCGACGCTCGCCGGTGGCTAATGCGGGTAGGTATTTCGCCTTCTGCTCGTCAGTGCCGAATTTCGCGATCATCCAGCACGACAGCGAGTGGCTGCCGAGTGTGCCGGCGATTCCCATCCAGCCGCGGGCGATTTCTTCGAACACGATGGCGAAGGACACCGCGTCGAGATCGAGGCCGCCGTATTCCTCGGGGATGGTCATGCCGAACAGGCCCATGTCCTTGAGCTTGTCGACGATCTCGGTCGGGTATTCCCCGCTGCGTTCCATCTCGCTTGCGACGGGCTTGATCTCCTTGTCGACGAACTCCCGCATCGTGCGCTGGAAGTCCCGCTGCTCCTCGTTGAGTTCGAAGTCCATGGCTAATCGCTCCCGTCGTGATCAGGTGGTGAGTTGTGTTCGGGTGGGTTGGAGTGCTCAGGCGGATGGTGCGGTGACAGATCCGAAGGCGGATTCCTCGGTGAGGTCGTCAATTTTCGCGTCGTCGTATCCGAGGACATCGCGAAGGATGTCTTCGCGATGCTCGTCGAAGTGAGGCGCTCTTCGATGCGGTTCATTGCGACGTCCGACTCGGAGCGCCGACGCGACCGATCGCACATCCCCCAGGGCAGGGGTCGCGGTCTCGACGATCAGCTCGCGGGCGATGGTGTGGTCGTCGGTGAGCGCCTCGGCGACCGACTGGACGGCACCGCAGGGCACCGTGGCACCGCGCAGCAGATCCACCCATTCCACGACGGTGCGCGTGGCGAAGATGTCATCGAGGATCGCCAATAGTTCCACCGAGTTCTCGAACCGGTGGGCGAAGGTGTCGAAGCGCGGATCGACCGCGAGCTCGGGGTGACCGATGGCCTCGGTGAGGCGCACCCAGAATTTCTCCTTCGCACAGCCGACGACGAACCAGCCGTCGGATGCCTGGAATGCCTGGAACGGAACCAGCGATGGGTGAGCGCTGTTGCGGGTGCGTTGCGGCTCGTAGTCCGCACTCAGGTGCCAGGTCGCGACATAGGACAGCATGCCGATTGCGGTGTCATACAGGCTCAGGTCACAATCCATGCCCATACCGTCACGACGGGCTGCGATGACCCCGGCGAGGATCGAACCGGTCGCGACGAGACCACCGGAGAAGTCGACGAGGGACAACCCGGTCTTGGTCGGTGCACCATCGGGATCACCGGTCAGGGACATCCATCCACCGAGGGCCTGCAGCATGTAGTCGTAGCCGGGGTCCTTCGCACGCGGGCCCGCCATGCCATAACCGGACAGCGAGCAGCACACGATCGCCGGGTTGATGTGCTTGAGGTCGTCGTAGGTGATCTTGATCTTCGCCGGAACATCCCCGCGGAGATTGGAGAAGACCACATCGCTGACGCGCACCAGATCCTCGAACACCGCTCTTCCGGCAGGGGTATTCATGTCGAGTTTCACGCTCTTCTTATTGCGGTTGAACGTTTCGAAGAACAGCGAGGTGTCATCGGCCTGGTAGGGCGGCACATGTCGACCGACGTCGCCCCCCACCGATGGATCCTCGATTTTGATGACCTCCGCGCCGAGATCGGCAAGGTGCAAGGTCGCGAACGGTCCTGCCCCGTACTGCTCGATCGAGATGATCCGGATTCCATCCAGCGGCGCCATGGGTCTCCTTCCGAGTTCCCCGAAGAATAATTGTCCGAACTTTAGTTGGCAACCTCGCCGGATGATGCGGCGAGGTCCAGATAGGTCAGATGGACCGCCTGCAGGTGCTCGCGCATGGCCGCTTCCGCACCACGGGAGTCACCTGCTTCGATCAGCGTGGTGATGTGCTCATGTTCGCGCTCGATGCGACGCCAGTGGCCGCGCCGTCCCGTGCGCCGATCGAATCGGGTGATCAGCAGCTCATAGACCGGCAGCGCGAGTGCGGGCAGTAGTGGGTTGCCGCTGAGGCGGAGCACGGCGCGATGCCACTCCCAGTTCATCTCATCCCGTTGTGGTGATGTGGCCGAGACCTGCAGAGCGCGTAACTGTTCGACGGGTCCAGGCTCATGCCGGGCTGCAGCCAGGGCAGCCGCGAAGGGTTCGATCACCTGACGAACTTCGACCAAATCCGACAGCACGATGCTGTCGTGCGTGAGAAGGACTCCCACTGAAGTCCGGAGGTAGTCCGAAATCCTTTCCGGATCGATCCGGGCGACGAATGTGCCGCCGGTGCGTCCCCGCACGGTCTCGACTAGATCCTGGCTCGCTAGCAGGCGCAATGCTTCTCGCACGGTTCCGCGGCTGACTCGGTATTGCTCGGCCAGATCGTTTTCGACGAGCCGATCACCGGGAGAGAGTTCGCCGGTGATGATCGCCGACTTGATGCCGCTGGCAAGACGTTGGTATTCCGTGCCGACAGCAGAAGGTTCCGCCATCTGACCTCACCTCCATCACGAGCATCGAGCCGGCTATTTCACGGGCTACATCGCACATCATGCCGTGGTGATCATGCCTCCAGTTCCGGATGCCTGTCATCACTCGTCGGCGGCACGACGTCGTGCGTTCGCGCCATTCGACCCACGATGCGCAGCCCATAACCGACCGATGGGCCGATCATCAGGGCGAACATGACCGTGCCGAGACCGACCGTCCCGCCGAGTAGCCACCCTGCGGCGAGGACGAGCACTTCGATCGACAGGCGCACCGGGGTGACCGCGATCCCGGTGCGTTCATGAAGGCCGGTCATCAGACCATCGCGAGGTCCGGGTCCGAGGTTCGTCGTCAGGTAGAGACCACTGCCCAACCCGATGGAGGCGATACCGGCAAGCACCAGAACGATCTGCCATCCGAGTCCGGTCGGTGTCGGCAAGATCTCGATCATCACCTGCAGGGCGAGTGCGACCACGACCGCGTTGGCGATGGTGCCCAAACCGGGGCGTTCGCGCAGCGGGAGCCACAGCGCTAGCACGATGAGACTGGTGACCAGCGTGGTTGCACCGATCGGTAGTGCCGTCCGCGCCGATAAGCCCTCGGCGAATACCGTCCACGGGCTGACTCCGATGCCGGCGTTGACCAGCATCGCCTCACCGGACCCGAACAGCCACAGCCCGGAAATGAGTACGACAAGCGTCGAGGGTCGGGCCCGCCAACGATGATCCGATCGCCACCGCGTGAGCGGAATGCTGCGGGAGGGGACGAGGTGGGCGAGCCGGAATCGGCTCACTCGATCACCGCGCGGCGCGGGCCGATGCCCCAGGCGAGGTAGTTCCACCCCCAGTCGGCGATGACGCTGACCCGGTTGCGCCCACCAGCGAGGTAGCCCACGTGCAGACCCAACCACGCCAACCATGCCGCAGTGCCGTGCAGGCGCCAGCCCTGCGGTGTCTCTGCGACCGCGCGGCGGCGACCGATCGTGGCCATCTGGCCCTTATCGGTATAGGAGAACGGGCTGAGCGGCTTGCCATCGATCGCCTCGCCGATTGTCACCGCGATATGGCGACCCATTTGCATTGCGACGGGTGCGACCATCGGCAGGATGGCGCCATCGGCGTCGAAAGCGGCCGAGTCCCCGGCGACCCACACGTTGTCGCTGCCGCGCATGCGCAGGAACTCGTCGACCATAAGGCGGCGTCCCGGTCCGGTGACACCGATCTCACCGAGTTTCTCCGGTGCTGCGACACCGGCGGCCCACACGACGGTCCCGGCGGGCAGTACCTCTCCGGTCTTCAGGTGCACATCGCGTTCGTACATCCGGTCCACCGCGGAATCGAGTTTGACGTCGACGCCGAGCTGGCCGAGTTCGGTGCGGGCATGCTCGCTGGATTCCGGACTGAACGGCATCAGTAGTCGCGATGCGGCTTCAACGAGAGTGACCGATGCGTAATCGGCGATCGTCGGGTATTCCCGGTGCATGCTGCGCTGAAGTTCGGCGACCGCACCCGCAACCTCGACTCCGGTAGGCCCGCCGCCGACGACGACGATGCGCAATGCCTCGCGAGGTAACCGACCTTCCTGCACATCCTCATACGTCCCGAACAGCCGCTGCTTGATCGCACGCGCATCCGCGATCGACTTCATCTGCAACGCGTGCTGTTCGACACCGGGAATCCCGAAGGTGGTTCCCACGCTGCCGGTAGCGATCACGAGATGATCGAAGTCGATGTCCTGCCCGTCTGCCAACCGCACCCGATTGCGTTCGGTGTCCATCCGCACGACCTCACCTCGAATGAATGTGACACCGGGAAGTGCCGCACGCACGGGGTAGGCGATGTCGTCCTCGGGTAGGCCACCGGTGGCGACCTGATAGAGCAGGGGCGAGAACAGTTGGTAGGGATGTTTGTCGATCAGGATGGCTTCGATCTGCGGATTACGGCGCATCGCCTTGACTGCCGCGAGCCCGGCGAAACCGGCCCCGATGACAACGACCCTCGTCTTCATAGGTCCTATCCTCCCACGCTGCACCCTGGAGTAGCGTCGCCATCATGAGGCAGGCCATGGCGCAACGCACCGTAGGTGAACGGCAAGTGTCGGTGATGGGGCTGGGCTGCATGCCCGTGTCGTTTCCCGAACACGCCACGGATCCCGAGCGTGGGATCGCTGTCATCCACCGGGCCCTCGATCTCGGCATCACGCTGCTGGATACCGCCGATATCTATGCACCGTCATGGGATGCGATGGGCCACAACGAGCGTGTGGTGGGGCAAGCCCTACGCAGCTACGCCGGTCCAGCGAACATGGGCGAGGTCCTCGTCGCTTCCAAGGGAGGCATCACGCGTTCACCGGGTGAGGTCTGGGGGCGGGACGCCAGCCGGGACGGACTGGTGGCAGCGGCGGAGGCCAGTTGCGAGGCCCTCGGTGTCGACGTCATCGACCTTTATCAACTGCATCGACCCGATCCCGCGCTGACCTACGCCGAACAGGTGCGCTCACTGGCTGCCGTCCGTGACGCGGGGCTGACGCGCATGATCGGGTTGTCGAACGCCACGCTGCCCGAGTTGCAGGTGGCCCTCGACGAAGTTGGTGGTCCTGCTGATGGCGGCATCGTGTCCGTGCAGAACGAGTTCTCTCCCAGGTTCCGTGGTGATGCGGAGGTGCTCGAGGTGTGCACCGAGTGGGGAATCGCTTTCCTGCCGTGGTCACCCCTGGGTGGCGCCGAGCAGGCAAGCACGATCGGGGACCGCTATGCGGTGTTCGCCGAGGTCGGCCGCGAGGTCGAGGCGACACCGCACGAGGTGGTCCTGGCCTGGCTGACTGGGCTATCGCCGGTCATGATCCCCATCCCCGGAGCCTCGCGGCCGGCGACGGTCGATTCGATCGTTCGGGCGGCGGCTGTGCAACTCACCGATGAGCAGGTGCAGCGCCTCTCGGCCAGCGTCCCCGAGGCCACATCGATGTATCCCGAGGACCAGCCGAGGCCCCGACTACGCTGATCCCAGCTCGATCCCTCCATCTCACCCCAGGAGCATCCATGTACACCATCGACCACTGGATTTCCGGCGCCCGCGTGCGGTCAACCTCGGGACGGATGGGACCGGTCTTCCAACCGGCGACCGGTGAACAGCAGGGGCAGGTCGGCCTCGCGTCGGTCGAGGAGATCGATGCCGCTGTTTCGGCAGCCAGCGAGGCTTTCGCCTCCTGGCGGTCATCGTCACTGTCGTCGCGTGCGGACATTCTGTTCCGCTTCCGCCAGATCGTGGATTCCCGCCGCGACGAGATCGTTCAGTTGATCTCATCCGAACACGGCAAGGTGCCCTCCGACGCCGCCGGTGAATTGGCCCGGGGTATCGAGAACATCGAATTCGCCTGCGGCATTCCACAGATGCTGAAGGGCTCGTATTCCGAGCAGGTGTCCGGTGGGGTGGATGTGTATTCGCTGCGACAGCCACTCGGTGTGGTCGCGGGCATCACGCCGTTCAACTTCCCGGCGATGGTGCCGATGTGGATGTTCGCTAATGCGATAGCCTGCGGCAACACCTTCGTCCTCAAGCCCAGCGAGAAGGATCCCTCGACGTCGATGCTCATTGCGGAGATGTTCGCCGAGGCTGGTTTGCCTGAGGGCGTATTCAACGTCGTGCATGGCGACAAAGTCGCCGTCGACCGGATTCTGGAGCATCCGGGGATCAGCGCGGTGAGCTTCGTCGGGTCGACCCCCATCGCGCGCTACATCTATTCCACCGGAACGGCGAACGGCAAGCGGGTGCAGGCGCTCGGTGGGGCGAAGAACCACATGGTCGTGCTGCCCGATGCCGACATCGATATGGCTGCCGACGCCGCGGTCAGCGCCGGATACGGCTCAGCGGGTGAACGGTGCATGGCGATCTCCGTTGTCGTCGCCGTCGGTGATGTGGCCGATCCGCTCGTCGAGGCGATCAAGGCGCGGCTACCTCAGGTGAAGGTCGGTCCGGGCACCGATCCCGAAGCGATGATGGGCCCACTGATCACCGGTGAGCATCGCGACAAAGTCGCCAGCTATCTCGAGGGTGCGCCCAACGAGGGTGCACGAGTGATCGTCGATGGGCGCGATGCCGACCTACCGGATAAGGGGTTCTTCCTCGGGGTCTCGCTCGTGGATGAGGTCAAGCCGGGCATGCGCGTCTATGACGATGAGATCTTCGGCCCGGTGCTGTCGGTGGTGCGGGTGGACACCTATGAGGATGCTGTGCGGTTGATCAACGACCACCCCTATGGCAACGGGACCGCGATCTTCACTCGCGATGGTGGTGCGGCTCGGGCGTTCCAGTTCGACATCCAGGTCGGCATGGTGGGAATCAATGTGCCGATCCCCGTCCCGGTGTCGTACTACTCCTTCGGTGGCTGGAAGGCCTCGCTGTTCGGGGACGCCAATATGTATGGCCCGGCCGGAGTCGACTTCTACACCCGCACCAAGACGGTGACCTCACGCTGGCCGGACCCGGCCACCTCGAAGGTCGACCTCGGATTCCCGCAGACGAAGTAGTCACGATCGCAGCCTTTTTCGCAGCGGCAGCGGTCGACATGATCGCCGCTTCCGTGTGATGCTCTGACCGTGGTGACTGCAGGGTCGAGGTCGGCGGTGGTAGCGGCGGTCGCCGTGGCGCTGATCTGTGCGGGCCTGGTCCTGGCATTGGGAGTGGCGTCGTTGTCGACGCAGGAGTCCGAAGCCGTGGATGATCTGCCGACTGTCGCCGAGGTGATCGTGGCCACTGCCCACCAGCATGGGATCGAACTTCCCGAACTCACCTCGGAGCAACGGGAGGCGCTCGCCGCTGAACCCGTAGCCGCGACCGATGCCAGCGCCTATGAGCAACTCTCCAGCCAACTGTTCGGCGTGGCCAGTGTCGACGGCCTCGAGCAGGCGGTGTTCCTGCTCGGCGAGGTGGCCGCCGTCAGTCCGGAGGCGGAGCAGCTATGCCCACGGTTATACGACGAGCTGGTGTCGACGGTGTCAGGCGCAACCGTCCCCGCTACTCCCTGCTGAGACCTGGCGTCACCGGGTCGCCGGGTGGCATCAGCATCGGTAGGGTCGGGTGGAGTCGGACCGCACGGGTCCGCTGACTGCTCGGGAGGACCCTGTGACCATCACTGTCGGAGACCGCATTCCTGATGTCCCCGTCCGCATCACCGTCGATGGTGCGCCGTCGCCGACGACGACCGCGGAACTGCTGGGCAGTGGCCGGGTCGTGCTGTTCGCGGTTCCGGGTGCGTTCACCCCGACCTGTTCGCGCCAGCACCTGCCGTCCTATGTCGACTCGGCGGCGGAATTGTCGGCGGCCGGCGTTGACCGGATCGCCTGCATCGCGGTGAACGATCCGTTCGTGATGGAGGCGTGGGCGGCATCGCAGGGTGTGGGAGAGGAGATCACGATGGTCTCCGATGGCAACGGTGAGTTCGCCGAGGCGATCGGAATGGCCGTTGATGCCAGCGGTGCCGGTCTCGGCACTCGGTCCAAGCGCTACGCGATGGTGATCGAGGACGGCGTCGTCACGACCTTCCTGCCTGAGGACGACGGCTTCTCGGCCGTGGCGAGCTTGGGTAGCTGCGTCGTGGATGCCTTGAAGGCCTGATCTCGTCGCGTCCCATCTTCCCGCCCTCGGCTGCCGGCCAGACGCCAGCTCGGTCGGGTTCTACAAACGCTCGCCAAAGGGTCGCTGAGACGCCAAACGCCGGCCAGAAGGTCGCCGTCCAGCCAGCGTTTGTGCTGACAGCGGCCGTTTAGCCGGCGTCTGTCCCGGCGATGCGCAGGTCACGATGGTGGGAATCCATGGCTGTCTGTGGATGGCGTCTGCATGATGGCGCCGCACTGTGCCACGGTGTGCGGCTATGGCCCCACCTGACACCGGTGCTGCGATCTCCACGCTGGGATCCGGTCATCCTGTGCGAGTCCGTGATGCTCTCGACGCCGGTATCACTCGATCGGCGATTCGTGCGGCCCTCGCCTCGGGATCTGTCATTCGAGTCCGATATGGCTGCCTGCTCAGTGCCCGCGACCATGCCGCGCACTCCCGAGATCAGATGTTCGACCGGATCCATGCTGCAGTCTCACGGCTAGGTGAGGATGTGATCGTCAGCCATAGCAGTGCTGCCCTCCTGCATGGGCTGCCACTTCCTCATCGGACTGCGCCCGATCAGGTTCATCTCCTCTCGCTGGCGACGCACCGTCGTCGATACCCGGGTGTGAAGATCCAGGCGGCGTACGGTCTCGGCGAATCCGACATCGTCATCATCGATGGATTGCGGACAACATCCCTCATGCGTACCGCAGTCGATGTTGCTCGACGATCGACCCTGCCCGAAGCGCTGATACCCCTCGATGCTGCTGTGAGACGTCTGGTCATCGAGCATCCTGATCAGCAGCCCTGGCTGCCTGACCATGACCGTGTCGAAGTACCCCGCATCGTCGCGGAAGTCCGGGCGTCCCTTGCCGAATGGGGTGATCGCCTCGCCACCTGCATCGGAGTGCGCGAACTACGTCGGGCGATCGAGCATGTCTCACCGCTGGCGGAATCACCATTGGAATCGGGCTCACGTGGAGTCTTCATCGACGGAGGTCTGGTGCCCCTGGCACTTCAGTATCGGTTCGTCGATGCTTCCCGAACGCAGCGGCGTGCGGACTTCCTGCTCGAGGAGGGGCTGATCGGCGAGGCTGATGGGTTGCTGAAATATGAGGGGATCGATGGTGCGAAACGTCTGCGGGAGGAGAAACTGCGAGATCTTGTCTGCGCCGAGGTCGGCCTGCGCACCCTTCGATGGAGTGCATCCGATGTGTGGGTGCGGCCCCAGCAGTTACTTCGCTGGATTCGACGTGAAATGGCGGCACTCCCGGAGTCGATATCCCGCTCCCGGCCGCCCGTCGCAGACGCCGGCTAAAAGGTCGCTGAGACGCCAAACGCCGGCCAGAACGCCGCCGTTTAGCCAGCGTTTGTGCTGACAGCGGCCTATCAGCCGGCGTCTGTGCCGGACCGGTGAGGGTCAGATCTGTTGCGGCGCTGCGGCTGAGTCTTGGTCGAGCCATTCCGGTGTGCTCGAGGCGATGACCAGTCGTCGAGTCGCCCGTGTCAGAGCGACGTACAGATCCCGGCCGGGTTGGGCACTGGAATCGACGATGCGCTCGGGCTCGACGACGACCACGACATCGAATTCCAGACCTTTGGCATCCGCGATGGTCAGCACACTGACCGGCGAATCGAGTCGGTCTGCACCGTGGCCGACCGTGCCCGCGGGCGTGGCGTCGGTGAGTGCACCGGTGATCTGGTCCACCGATTCCGGCGCACATAGCACGGCGAGTCGACCCAGATCCGGATCTGCGAGTTCGCTGTGAACGAGATCGACGATCTCTGTTGTCGCTGGGGCATCGGTCGACAGTGGGATCCACCGGGGCGGTTCGCCCTCGCGAATCGAGGTCACCTCCGCCGGCACCCGACCGAAATCACGCAGCACCTGCTGCGCCAACTCCATGAACGGTCGAGGGGTGCGGTAGTTGATACTCAGACGCTCCACCCGCCAACGCCTCTCACCCTTGGCACGCGGCTTAGCGAGCTGATTGAGGATGTCGGCCCACTCCGCGGGTGCGGCGGCGCTGGCTGCCTGATCGAGATCACCGACCACGGTCATCGACAGTGAGGGGCAGCGACGAGCGAGCAGACGCCACATCATCGGCGATAGTTCCTGGGCTTCGTCGACGACGACGTGACCGAATACCCATTCACGATCGGTCGATGCACGTTCGGCGACGGTCATCGAACTGGCCTGTTCGGCGTATCGCTCGATGAGTTGGTCGGCGGATACACCCCGGGTGCCGGTCATCTCGAGTACCGCCTGTGCGTATTCAGCCTCGTGGGCACGCTCAGCGTTCGCCCGTGCCTCCGCGCGACGTTCGGCTTCGTCATCCGCACCCAGGCATTCCGCGGCCTCGTCGAGCAGGGGCACATCGGCGGGGGTCCAGGGGTGGCCGACCGGTCGCAGCAGCAGTGCACGTTCGGCCTCGCTCAACGATGATGCGGCCTCGTGAAGTCGACGTTCATCGGTCAGCAGTTCAGTGATCACCTGCTCCGGTGACAGGGGCATCCACGCCAGGTTGACCTCACGGCGCACGTCTGGGCTGTCGCGCAGATCACTGATGAGTTCTGCACGTCGGGTGTCGATGTCCAACCCCCGGGCCGCGGCGAGTTCCTCCGCCAGCAGGTCGAGCATTGCCAGCGCATAGGAGCGTCGGGCGATGTTATGCGGGCGGCGACTGGCGCGACCGCGTTCGACGGCCGCGGTGAACATCTTCGGCGTCGCCATGATGGGTGTGCCACCCACGTTGAGTTTCACGGGTCGAGATGGGATGCGCTGGCGGGCTTTGACTGCTCGAGACACGACGTCAGCCATTCGCAGGCTGCCTTTGACAGCCGCCACCTCATCGGATTCGCTGCCGTGCGCATCGAGTCCTGGATAGAGCTGGCCGGGAGTGGCGAGGACGGCCGCGGTTTCGCCAAGTGCGGGCAGCACCTGCTCGATGTAATGCAAGAAGATCGGATTCGGCCCGACGACGAGCACTCCGCTGCGCGCGAGTCGATCCCGATGGGTGTAGAGCAGATAGGCCGCACGGTGCAAAGCAACGACGGTCTTGCCGCAGCCGGGCCCACCTTCGACAACGAGGATGCCCTGCATCGGGGCGCGCACGATCGCATCCTGCTCGGCCTGGAGCGTCGAGACGATGTCGTGCATCCGCCCGGTGCGTTTGCGGGCCAGTGCTGCCATGAGTACCCCACCGCCTTGCACGTCCTCCTCCGCGATGGCACCGTCGTCGAGCGCGTCGAGGTTGAGCACATCGTCTTCGAGCGCTGTGACGTCACGACCTTCGGTCATGATGTGTCGGCGACGAACGACATCGCGTGAGTCGGCGCTTGTCGCCTGATAGAACGCCTCCGCGGCGGGAGCGCGCCAGTCGGTGAGCAACTGCTGCTGATCATCGTCAGTCAACCCGATACGACCGATATATCGAGACGTGCCATCGGTCAGGTCGAGTCGACCGAAGCACAGCCGGCGTTCGGCAGCGGTCAGGGAACCTAGGCGCTCGGTGTACAGGCGCACGAAGGCTTCCTGCTCGGTCTGTGCGCCCGGGGTGCCGGCGGTCTGGCCGTGTCGGGCGCGGCGCAGGTCATGTTCGGTGCGCTCCCGCAACACGTCGAGTCGGTCATACAGCCGGTGCACCGCCTGACGTTCCTGAGCGATCTCGCGCTCGCGGGACGTCGTCATCGCCACAGATCCGGATCGTGGAGGAAGGCTCGCACCAGATCACGGGCAGCCTGGACGACCGGGTCATCACCTGCGAGATCCATACCCTCGATGAGATGGCGAAACTCCTGCGCCTGGGCGACCTGGGCGGGGGCGCCAGCATCGATCACCTGCTGCAGGCCCTCGGCCAGATCCACGTGTCGCCCTCCCGCACCGGTTTGCATGGCGAAGAACGATCATGCCGCATCGCCCCACACCTGGCGCGTCGGAGGTCAGGTGGGCAGTGCTCCGTGGGGGATGCGGTTGGTCGAGGCGTCAGGGCAGGGCGGCGGATTGGGCCTGCCAGTCGGCCCAGTCGATGTTCCACGACGCACCGGGGCCTTGATCCCAGGCGACATCTCGCCCGGTGCCGAACGTGATCACCGGGTCGCCTTCGTAGGCGTTCTCATAGAACCAGCGCGCGTCTTCCATGGTGAGGTTCGTGCAGCCGTGGGAGGTCGCTGCAACTCCGAGATTGTGCAGGTTCCACGGTGCGGCGTGGATGAACTCGCCGTTAGGTGTGATCCGTAATGAATAGGGGACCTGCACGTCATAGGGCTCGCGCGGGCCGGGGTTGACCATCCGCTTGACGTAGTACCGCTCCATGATCGTTTTGATTCCCGATGCGGTTTCCCAGGTCGGTTTGCCCAACGACACCGGAACCTCGCGAATGAGTTTGCCGTTGCGATACAGGGTGCCCATCTGAGTTCCGTAACGGATGCTGAGGATCTGCTCGCGACCGATCGTGATCGTTCGGCTGGGGTCGAAAGTGGCGAGTCCGTCCTCAACCCAACTCGATGCCAGTTCCACGTTCGTGTGCGCTGGCCAGAATGATTCAGGGCGATAGATCATGGTGTAGTCATCCGGCCACGACCACGTACCCAACCCGATCGGCTTGCTCGTGGTGACGACAGCGGTGCGTTCGAGCACGGGACGGACGTCTTGGGGAACCGGTGCGGTGAACATGATCCGAATCACGACACCAACGCCGAACTTCTCGTCGGTGACGCGCGGATAGACGCTGGCGATGTCGACAGCCGTTGCTCCCGCGGGAAGCGTGTCATCGCGGGGGGTGGATGGAACCGGTGCTGCCGTGGGCTCGGGTAGCGGGGCCGCCTCCACCGTCGGCTCCGGTTCCGGCGCAGGTGCGGTAGACAGCAGATCGGCGCGCAGCGGGGTGACCTGACCGAGTGCGGCACCGCCACCGAGAGCGAGTGCACCTGCGGCCACGATGCCGGTCCACACTGCCGCAGTTCGTGCGATCGCACGCCATGTCTCACCGCGCCCCCGTGGGCGGGCATGCTGCCCCGAACTCATGGGCTACATGAAAGTGCAGTGACGGGGGTAAACGCTAGTTACTGATACCCGAAATGTCCGATTAGACCGGTCATGAGTGACTCGCTACTGCAAATCGTGATCCGCCCGTGACCTTGACGGCCGTCCACGCCTAACTCCTCGGTCGAGCCAACCCCGTCCCCAGCTCGGTCGCCACATCGGTGATGAACGCGTCGATATCGGCCTCGGTGGTGTCCCATGAGCACATCAGGCGCACCTCCCCGGTGCGGTGGTCCCACACATAGAAGTGATGACGTTCTTGCAACCGCGCGGTGACGTCGGCGGGCAGGATCGCGAACACCGCGTTGGCCTGAACCGATTGCGTCACCTGTACGCCATCAAGACCGGCGATACCGTCTCGAAGTCGCTGCGCCATGGCGTTGGCATGTGTGGCACTGTGCAACCACAGATCGTCTTCGAACAGTGCGATCAACTGCGCACTGATGAAACGCATCTTGCTCGACAACTGCATGAACGTCTTGCGCACGAACGGCACAGCAGCGGCGATGGATGGTTCGAGCACCACAACCGCTTCCGCAGCCATCGCACCGTTCTTCGTGCCGCCGAGGGACACCAGATCGACACCCGCGTCGGTGGTGAAAGCACGCAGCGGAACACCGAGGCTTGCGGCGGCATTGCTGATGCGTGCCCCATCGAGATGCACGAGCAAGCCGAGTTCATGCGCCCGAGTGCTGATCGCGCGAATCTCATCGGGGGTATACACGGTGCCGAGCTCGCTGGATTGCGTGATGCTGACCACGCGAGGCTGCGCACGGTGCACGACTCCGAACCCCCACGCCTGGGAGTCGAGCAACTCCGCTGTGAGTTTGCCATCGGGAGTGTCGATCGTGTGCAACTTGATGCCGGCAACTCGCTCGGGTGCGCCACCTTCATCGGCATCGATGTGCGCATTGCGGGCGCAGATGACCGCCTCCCAGGGCCGACAGGCGCTCTGCAGTGCCACCACGTTGGCACCCGTGCCGTTGAACACCCCGAAGACCTGCGCATCACCCCCGAAGTGGCCACGGACCACCTCGCCGAGTCGCGCGGTCACCACATCGTCGCCGTAGGCGGGTTGATGCCCGGGGTTCACCTCGGCCAGGGCCTGGAGGATCTGTGGATGTACTCCGGCGTAGTTGTCACTGGCGAATCCACGTCCGTTCATGCGCCCGCTCATGTGGCGTAACGCTAGCCGCCTCCTCCGGTGAATGGCGGGCACCCGTCCGGTGACCGATGAGTGACGTAATCGCCACACTCAGCCCGAGCCCGACTCGGTATCACGGGAAATGCCTGTTTCGAGCACGCGGCTTCGCTAACGTCGCACCCGTGATGTTCCTCATTTTCGTCCTGTGGGCGGTGACCTACGTCGGGATCTTCCTGCATAGGAAGTGGACGATCCCGATGGCCATCGTGTCGATTCTGTACACGCTGGCCATGCTGCGCTTCCACATGACCGATCCGATCCCGCTGAGCTTCTGATTCGACTGAGTGTCACGAAGGATATGAGGAGCACCCGACGATGACGATGACCATGAATGATCCCGCCACCGATCCGTCGACGATCCGCCTCGTGCAGGTGATGCGACTGATCAATCTCGTGGCACTCGTCGGCCTGCTGGGAGTGCTTGCCGGTTCGCTGTTCCTGCAGTTCGGTGTGGGTGAGCAGCCCTGCCCGCTGTGCCTGGTGCAACGGTCGGGAATGATCGGCCTCGCGGTCGGTCCGATCATGAACCTCATGTGGGGTTTGCGACCTGCCCACTATGCGATCAGCATTCTCGCTGCACTCATGGGCAGCGCAGGTTCGGTGCGCCAGATCCTGCTGCACATCCAGCCGGACGACCCCGGATACGGACCGCCCGTGCTCGGACTCCACCTCTACACCTGGGCCTTGATCACCTTCGTCGTCGGAATCGCAGGAATCTCGGTCCTGCTGCTGTTCCCCCGCCAATTCGCGGCGAATGATCAGGGGATTTTGAAGACGCCCTACGGCCTGCCCTGGTGGATCCTCGGTGTCGCGATGGGTGTGGTCATCTGGGTCGTGCTCGACAGTCTGGTCATCGCCGCATCCGTGCCCTTCGAGTGCGGCCTCGGACCATGTCCCGATGATCCACCGGATATCGATGGCGCCGGAGTTATCGGTGGCGGCCTCTATCTGCTCGGACTCGCGGTCGTCGCGATGGTGATCGGATTCGCGGTGGTGGCTCGCCAGCGCCGCAAGGTCTCGTCGGATAGCTGATTCGTCGGGTATTCCCGACTCTGCGATTGACCGATCAGCACGCCTATTGCTGTGCTGTCGGAATGACACATTCTCGACCTCGGTTCACCGGCGCTGTCGCCGCAGCAGCGACCCTCGCCCTCGCGGGTGCGCTGCTCTATGCACCGGCATCATCAGCAGATGAACCGCGAGTGGGGGTGTCCGCACTGACCCAGGTGTCCTCCCATGATGTCTTCGGCCGCTCAGCCGATATCGATTCATCGGTCCAGCCCGACACCCGGATGATGTCGGTCAATCCGCTGATTCCGCAGGCGTCGCTGATCTATGCGGCCCGAGAGCCGACGCGCCGGAATCCCTTCATTCGCTATGGCACCGCATTCCCAATCCCGCGTGCTTTCGACCGAGTCGCGGTCGATCCCATGGGTCGTTGGGCGGCTTATGTCGAGCAGGGAACGACCGGTGCGATGATCGCGTCCAGGATCCATCGCTCTGCGACGACGCGCAATGTGGAGGTGGCGACCCAGGCCAACCCGATCGACATCGTTGCCACGCCGAATGGACGATTCGCGGTCGTGTTATCCAATCCAGATGGCCGGATCGGTATCGACGTCCTCGATATCGCAAACGGAACGCGGTTGCGCTCGGCATCACTCGATCTCGGTGGCAGTGCAACCGCCATTGCGGTCTCTGCTGACAGTCGACGCATCTTCATCGTGACACCAACCAGTAACCGTGGATCTGCCGTGTGGCAGGCCCGCATCGCGAATCCGGCGGCACCGACATCTTGGGCACTGCCGGAATGGTTCGATCGCGATCTGTCGCTGGCTGCATCGGCTGATGGCGACTACCTCGCCGTCGGTTCGCCCACTCGCCACCAGGTGGCTGTGTTGAATGCGCGTACCGGTGATGTCATCACCGTGCAGGATTTGGCGGGGCGTCCGGGTCCGAACGGGACGTTGGTCGAGACGTTGCCGCTGAGCGGGGCTGTCGTGGCGTCGGGAACGCAGCCTTCTCTCACTCTGCTGGAACCCGATCGCAGATTCCGAGCACAGGGTGCCGCAACCATCGATCTGCCATTCCCACCGCTGGTGTTGAGCGTGAACGGTCAGGGGACAGTCGTATACGCCCTGGGTTCACCCGAAGGTGCCGAACTCGGTCGACGCATTCTGTTCATCGATACCGGTTTGGATCCGAATCCCTCGCTGCGGGCGAACGCGCGTCGCTCCGGCGACCGCGTGAAGGTGACCGGATCTGTCCGTGACATCGCGCCGGGAACTCCGGTTCTCATTCAGTGGCGTGAGCGCAATTCGGGTGCCGACTGGACTCGCGTGTACCCCAAGCCCGTCGTCGCACCGGATGGAACCTTTAGTTGGCGCGGTTTCGTCGGGACGGGTCGCTTCAATATCAAGGTGTCGGCGATCGGTGCGAAGGATCGTGCATCCGTTCGGATCAGATGATGTCATGCACATCGAGTGACACCATTGGGCGAGGGTCACGGTCAATGATCATCTGTGAACTGATTGGTATCCGGTCGCTAGCCGTTCGTGAACCGAACGTCAGCCAATCGTGAGTCGGTCAATGTAGGCATCCGAACCGCTCTGCCCTGGTTTTCCCGCGCATCGTCGAAGGCGCACCACACCTTCGATGCAGGGAGTAGTCAATGACTCAGGACAATGCGACGGGCAGGTATCGACGCCGTCGTGTCGGCAGGCGTTCAGCATGGGCGACGAGCGCAACGGGATTCGCGAGCGCCGTTGCGCTATCGGCATTCATGCTGGTGCCGGGCACGGCGGCTGCCGCAGACGATGCCGAGGCGCGCATAGGGTGTTGCCCACCCAAGCCGACGACCACGGTCACCCAGACGGTGACGGCAACGGCAACGGCGACCCAGACCACGACAGCGACGGCAACCCAGACCACCACGGCAACCGCGACAGCTACGGAGACGGTGACGGCCTCACCCACGGTCACCCCGACGGTGACCGAGACCGCTACGGAAACGACAACGGCGACCGCCACTGCGACCGAGACGACAACGGCAACGGCGACGGCTACCGAAACCGTGACGTCCGAGCCGACCGTGACACCCACGGTTACCTCGACGGTGACGAATGTGATCGTCGTTCCCGGCCCGGGTGTCACGGTCACCTCGACGGTGACCGGCGAACCGACGGCGACCCCCACGGTGACGGAAACGGTCACCATCACACCGTCTCCCGGGGAAACGACCGTGACTCCGTCGCCGGGAACGACATCACCGACGGCGACACAAACCACGGTGACTCCATCCCCGGGTACGACATCACCGTCACCGGGGGAGACCACGGTGACCCCGTCCCCTGGTCAAACCACGACATCGCCGGGAACGGTGATCGTGACCCCTGCCTCGGGCACTGTGCCCACGGGTGTGGCTGCGGGTGGCGGATTGCCGACCGAGCCAGGCAAGCCCCTGATCGGCTGGCTTGCGGCAGCCGCTGCCCTTGCCGTGGGTTTCCTGGGTCTGCGATCGGCATTGGCATCGCGGATGTGACCGCGGCGGCAACTGCGCCTAGCAATTGACCTGATTCCTATCCATAAGGAGGACGTCATCGTGGCTGGATCGTCTGGCGATCACACGACCACGCCCTTCGGCCATGGGACCCGTGGTCGCCGCCGTCGCCATCTGGTGACGGCGGCGGCCGGGTTCGTGGTCGCAGGCGCACTCATCATCGGCACGAACACATCATCGGCGGTGCCATCAGCGACGCACTATGACTCCTGGCTGTCGAGTGCCTGGAACCTCACACCGCTCCAGCAACTGCAGGATCCTCGACAGCGTGACGCTGCTGTTGAACAACGTCCCGAGCAGGTGGCGACCCGAGCGAATACCAACGATGATCTCGACCGACCGGAACGCTCGGAACCAAACCGTGACGTGGCCGAAGATGAAGCGGTGGTTGTATCCGGAGAAAAGCCCACGTCGGTGTCGATTCCTTCCATGGGTGTGCAGGCTCCGGTGATTCCGGTTGGTCTCGATGATGGAGGCGGGGTCTTCGTTCCCGAGGATGTGCGCACCCTGGGCTGGTACACCGCGAGTGTCCCTGTCGCTGCTGATCAAGGATCGGCGGTGATCGTCGGGCATCGTGATTCCGCGGCACAGGGTGCGGGTGCGTTTTCGGGAATCGAGAACCTCGCGGCGGGTGAGGTGATCGAAGTCGCGACCGGAGATGGTGCCAAGGAGACCTACACCGTGCAGGAGATTCGCCTGGTGGCCAAATCGGACTTCGCATCGATCGCGAACGAAGCCTTCGCGATGAACGGTGAGCATCGCCTGACCTTGATCACATGTGGTGGTGCCTTCGATTCTGCTGCGGGCAGCTACCTGTCGAATGTGTTCGTGATCGCTACCCCGAGCACGACTTGACCACGGCGCGAACCCCTGCGCGGTCACCGGCTCCGAGCTCGGTGCGACGCACCACGGTGGGGTGCATGACGTTCTCGGTGCGCTCTGCGTGACCGAGGCCGAAGACATGACCGAGTTCGTGCAGGTACAACCCCTTCAACGCTCGGCCGTCGACTTTGCTGAGTTTGCGCACGTGGCGGGCACGAAAGAGTGCGACGCCGCCGATGACTTCGCGTTCGGCGACGCTCACCCGTGCCGGCATGGCCAGGCCGGCGACGGGGTCGACCATGAGCGGATCCACACCTTCGCGCACAAACGAGATATACACGTGCCGATCACGCTGGACTGTCCCATCGGCCGGGTGGAGCGTGTGACTTACCGGATCCAGGCGCAGCCGTTCCCGACCGGTGAAGCGCACCCGCAGATCCCCCGCTCGTGCCCACTGCCGCATCGACCAGCGCACCCGCTTGATCTCACGCTTGCGTTGAGCCCGACGTAGGGCCCGCACGTCGATCGAATAGGTGATGGGGCCAGCGCAGGTCGTCCAGCCGGTGCCCTCGAGGGCGCTGTCGGCGAAGAACGAGCGGTAGTCGGCGGCGATCCGGGGGGTGTTTGTCGCCTGGGCTGGGCTGTCGCCTCCGGCGGGAGTCAGCCCGATCATGAGGATCGCGGCCAGGGCGACGACTACTGCGACGAGGAACCCCCGGCCCCGACGTCGATAATCGGACATATGTCTTAATGCGGTCAATTCGGTCATATGAACAGTGTAGGTTCGAATATGACCGGTCAGATGTGGTCTGCGTCACGTCGATGCCGACTGAATCCGGGAGAAGATGAACCTGTGCCGCTTGAGTGTTCGGTCCGTGCGGCTGAACCCAGCGACGCGGGGCGCGTGGCTGATGCTCTCGAGGAAGCATCCGGCGGGCTGATGTCGACGATGCTCGGTGGTCGTTGGCGGGAGGTGCTCGTCAAGGTTGTTCTCACGCCCGGGCACGAGATGTCAATCGAGACAGCGCGAATCGCGATGGTGGGTGATGCGCCGGTCGGAGTGGCAGTCAGTTGTGCTGCGGGCACGCCTGCTGTTGATGAGGCCCTGGAGCAGTTGGCGGGCCGCTCACTGCCGAGGTTGGCCTTCTTCAGTGCCCTGGCACGCCCGGTTCTGCGTTTTATGTCCCGGCACAAATCTGGGGATTGGCATCTGACGGCCCTTGGCGTCGATGAATCCCGTCGCGGTGAAGGTATCGGTTCGGTGCTGTTAAGCGACACTCACCAGCGCGCTGTCGCTCACGGTGCGACAGCTCTCACCCTCGATGTCGATACGTCTAATGACGGCGCCCGCCGACTCTATGAGCGACTCTGTTTCGTGGAGACTGAACGTTCGGGTCGGGCCTGGCTGATCGGCGGCGCACAGGTCGCCCGGATGAACCTCGCTCTTGCCTGATCAGCTCGACTTTGCGAAGGAAACAACCACTTTCAACGCGGGCAATCCCGTCATTTCGTTCGCAAACTCAGCAGCATTGCGGCTACCCCTGGATCGCGGACCGGGTCACTGTACCTCGATTGCCGGCGCGCTCGCTGCCACGCGCACGACCGAGCCGATCGGGACTACTACCTCGCCAAGGCCAGGCTCCGCTAGGTGCGAGTCATCGAGGAAGTGTGCGGGTTGCTGATTAGCTACCTCGGAGACCATCCCTGCGACGACTGCGGAATCACGGACATCAGAGTGTTGGAATTCGACCATGCAGACCCATCAGCGAAGCGGCTCCCCGTATCCGTCCTTGCGCGATGTGGGTACAGCCTGATGGCGGTGAAGGAGGAGATTGGGAAGTGCGACGTCAGGTGCGCGAATGGCTATCGGATCCGGACACACGATCAATGTGGCTGGTGGGGCGCGCCCGAAGGGATTCGAACCCCTAACCTTCTGATCCGTAGTCAGATGCTCTATCCGTTGAGCTACGGGCGCTGGGAACCGCGGTGGGTAACGATACCCCCTGCCAGGATGCGCATCCGCCCCCGGTGGGCCACACTCAGCCACATGGATCAGTCCGGGAGCCCGCTGCTCAGTCGACGCGATGCCCTCAAGGCTGCGGCCGGCCTATGTGGCATCGCGCTGGTCGCTGCGGGGGCATCGACCGCACAGGCGGCCCCAGCTCCAAGCAACGCGATCAGACAGCTCAACGATGGACGGGTTCGAGTGCGGTTGGGCAAGGTACCGGCACTGAAGACGGTCGGCGGAGTGGCCACGATCGGCAACGTCCGCGGGGTGCCTACTGCGATCGTGCGCATCAGTCGCAGGAAGTACAAGGCCCTGGACCTGCGGTGCACGCATCAGGGTTTCACCGTGACCGAGACATCATCGGGATGGCGGTGCCCGGCACACGGATCGACTTTCACCGAGAAGGGTGCGAAGGTAGCCGGCCCGGCGGCTGGACCGCTGCGAAGGGTGAAGGCTCGCCGTAAGCGCGGCGCCCTCTTCGTCGGCTAGGCCACTGCCTGGGCGCACATTCTTTTCCCGCGGTGTAGGGGCAGCGTCTAGGACGGAGACGACGGTAGAGCCAACGGTCTGCGCGCAAGGGCAGGCGCTTGTCGGGGGTCGATGTCGGCAAACGCTCGGTAAATGGCCGCTATATCCGCAAACGCTGGGTAGATGGCGGCCGCTTGGCCGGCGTTTGGCTTTCTAGCGACCAGTTAGCCGGCGTTTGGGTGAGATCGACGAACGCCCACCCCCTACGGGGGCACATGTCGTCGATGGCGGAGGCGGAGGGAGCCGTCGTGACCTGCGGTCACTCCTCCCAAATCCCGCGCATTCGATATTCAGGGAATACGACCCCTGCGGGGCCCTATTCCCTGAATGGCGGAGGCGGAGGGATTTGAACCCTCGATGGGGTTTTAGCCCCAAACCCGCTTAGCAGGCGGGCGCCATAGACCGGACTAGGCGACGCCTCCGTGCCGGCGAACCGGCCCAGACAGGCTACCGGAGCGCACCCCGAACCGGCACACTGATGTGCCGTGACCACCGACTTCGACCCCTCCGCCGGTTCATCTGAGCACTCCACGTCCACCCTCGTCGTCGACTGCGGGGGCGGGGGATTCAAAGCGACCGTCTTCGACGAGTCCGGCACCATGCGCGCCCAGCCCATCCGAGTCCCCACCCCCTACCCGCTGCCGCCGACTCGATTCGTCGACACGATCGTCGAGATGGCCGGCACCCTTCCCCCGGCCGATCGGGCCAGCATCGGACTGCCCGGCATGATCCGTCACGGAGTCGTCATCACCACTCCGCACTACGTCACCGCACGAGGCCCACGTAGTCGGGTCAAGCCTGAACTCGTCGCGCAGTGGCATGGTTTCGATGCTCGAACGGCACTTGCCGGGGCGCTCGATGTGCCCACCCTGGTGCTCAACGATGCGGAGTTCCACGCCGCCGGAGTGGTCGCGGGCCAGGGACTCGAACTCGTCCTCACCCTCGGGACGGGACTGGGCTGCGCGCTATTCGATGGCGGTCGCCTCGCGCCGCACCTCGAACTATCGCAGGCACCCGTTCGCTGGGGGCTCAGTTACGACACCTACATCGGCGAACACGAACGCCGCCGGCTCGGCGACTCGTTCTGGTCACGTCGCGTCGTGCGTGTGGTCGATGGGCTTCGACCGATCTTCCTCTGGGACCGGCTGTATATCGGTGGTGGCAACTCCCGGCACATCACCGCATCCCAGATCGTGAAGCTCGGCGACGACACCGTCATCGTGCCCAACACGGCAGCACTCGTCGGCGGTGCACGGATCTGGCAACTCGCAGGTGGAGCAGCGGGCTAGTTGCTCCGTAACAGTTCCTGTTTAGTTGCTCCGCAACAGTTCTTGTTTAGTTGCTCCGCAACAGTGGCCGCGTCAAGCAGGTCGGACCGCCTTCGCCCTTCGTGAGTTCACTCGCGGCGTAGACATGCACCTCGCACCCGGCGTCGGCCAGTCGCTGGGCGGTTTCATCATTGCCCGAAGCGATGACCACGACCCCCGGTTCGATTGCCAGCACGTTGCACCCCAAAGTCGCCCAGTCCGTCTCCGGAACGCTGATGGTGTCGATCCCGTGATTGTTCAGCGCCTGTAGCAGTGCGACGGGTGCGAGCCTCTCATAGACGACCGCGAGATCCTCGCGCACCGGCGACACCACGCTCATCAAGTGCAGGCACCAATCGGGGCCTTGATCATGGGGCAGATCGAAGGTCGCAACCTGAGCTCCCGATGATGCAAGCAGCAGTTGAATCTGATCTATAGCGGCCTGATTCGTCCGATAGGAACGGCCAATGGCCAAGGTGTGATCGTCTAGCCAGAACATGTCACCGCCATCAGCGGTCGCATCTGAGGTCAACGAGCCGAGCACGGGGATGTCCAAGGCAGCCAATTCAGCTGTCAGCACACGACCCTCGTCGACGCGGACATCCTTGCCCGAGCGTAATCCGATCACTCCGTCACCGACGACGAACGCGGGGTCGTACACGAAACAGGAATCCGCGAGGTGATCCTGTGCTGGCAGCACCGTCACCTCGCAACCGAGGCGTTCCAATAATCCGGTGAAGGCAGCATGCTGGTCGAGAAGCAACTCCTCGTCCAACGGCTGCGCCCAATGCGCTGCAGCGAAGTCCGAATTCGCTGAGGGTGGCCGTACCGCCACCCTGCGCAGTGGCGCGGACATCGAGGTGACCCCGTAACGTTCGAGCACGGCCGAGACTCTAGCGATTCATCCGATCGATGAGGCGGGTTAATCGCAATCTGTTGTAGCGCAGGATGAGCAGGAATGGGGTGTTGGCGGCGATGGCGATGACGGCGAACACCAGGGTCAGCCACCAGGGATTGAAGAAGGCGATCGGAATGAAGGTGAGCATCGACAACAGGTGCACCCATTCGGCGCGACGCACCTCGATCAGATAACGCTGCAGGCTTGCAGCGTCGCGACCGGGGATGCTGGCCTTGCTCTTTCCTCCGAAGGTCGCACCGAATTCCGGTAGGCGTCGAGCCAATCGCGTCACACCGAGTGCGCGGAAGGTCGATTCACGGCGCGGAAACGACAAGCGCATGGGCCCGTGGTTCCTCGACAACCACCGATCGGGCCAGCGCGGTGCTGTCGCACCGATCAGAATCGACAATCCGGCGACAATCGCGATGTCGGACAGGACGAGTCTCACCAGGTCGCTGGTTGACAACTCTTCCCTCCCTGCCCAGGTATCCTGCGGGATATCCGCTGCAGTCTAGAACGGCTTCGACTCCCATCGTCCCGCGTTACTCAAGCCTCGCAGGTCCGCTGGTGTCACGCACTAGCCTGATCCCATGAACACCTGCACCGTCGAAGACCTTCGCCAGACTGTCCGTGAATCGATGCCGCAGCTACAGGCGGATCTGGAGCACCTGGTACGCATTCCGTCGTGCGCCTTCTCGGGCTTTCCGCGTGAACCCGTGCACAAGGCCGCAGCGGAAACAGAGCGGTTGTTCGCACTGTCGGGGATGAGGACCGACCTGATGCCGATCGACGGTGGTGAACCCGCCGTCATCGGTCGCGTCGGTGAGGGCGATGCGCGAGTCCTGCTCTACGCGCACTATGACGTGCAACCGGCCGGTGACCTGGACTCCTGGTCGACATCGCCATTCGAACCGACACTGCGTGACGGGCGCCTCTACGGCCGCGGAGCCGCAGACGACAAGAGCGGCATCATCATGCATTTGGGCGCCATCCGGGCGTTGAAGCAGGTCTTGGGACACGTCCCGGTGCAGTTGATGATCCTGATCGAAGGTGAAGAAGAATGTGGTGGCCCATTGCCGCAGCATGTGCGCAGCAATCCGGAGATTGCGGATGTCGACCTGATCGTGATCGCTGACGTCGGCAATCGTGCCCTCGGTGAACCCACCTTCATCACAGCGCTGCGCGGTTTGGTCGACGCCACCGTCGAGGTGCGCACGCTGCCTCGACCCGCGCACTCGGGGATGTACGGCGGCCCAGCACCCGATGCCCTCCTAGCGCTCATCCGCATCCTGGACACCCTGCGCGATGAGAACGGCGACACGACGATCGTGCCGGGCAGTGAATGGCAGGGAGCGCAGGTTGATGAGGATCAGGTGCGTGCGGATCT
>CAJXYI010000006.1 GCA_913063435.1 uncultured Actinomycetales bacterium
ATCCCCCCTCTGCGTCTGAGTTACCTGAGTGGTCGCTAACTCGGCGAGTTAACGACCACTCAGGTAACTCAGACGCATTCGGTGGGGGGTAGGGGTTAGAGGATGGGGGCGGGGGTGTAGGCCGCGGCCTGCGGGTGAGCGGCGATGATCGGTTCGACCCGCGTGGCAATCGCTACCACCTGATCCTCCGCGGCACCGGTGAACGCCATGGGCTCGTCGACCAGGGCGTGGAGTTCGTCGACGCTGAGACCGAGTCGATCATCGGCAGCGAGTCGATCGAACAGATCGTTGACCTGCTGCCCCGCGCGCATATCGAGCGCGACGCCAACAGCGTGCTCCTTGATCGCCTCGTGAGCGCTCTCGCGACCGACCCCATTGCGCACAGCCGCCATCAGGACCTTCGTGGTGGCGAGGAACGGCAGGTAACGGTCAAGTTCGGCGCCAATCACCGCGGGGAACGCGCCGAACTCATCGAGCACCGTCAAGAACGTCTCGAACAGACCGTCGATCGCATAGAACGAATCCGGGAGCGCCACGCGACGCACCACCGAGCACGACACATCTCCCTCGTTCCATTGATCCCCCGCCAGTTCGCCCAGCATGCTGGAATAACCGCGCAGGACCACAGCGAATCCGTTGATGCGTTCAGATGACCGGGAGTTCATCTTGTGCGGCATCGCACTCGAACCCACCTGCCCTTCGGCGAAGCCTTCGGTTACGAGTTCCAGTCCGGCCATCAGCCGGATCGTGGTCGCGGCGTTGCTCGGGGCGCTGGCAACCTGCACCAAGGTGGTGACGACGTCGTAATCCAGGGACCGTGGATAAACCTGTCCGACACTGTCGAGAACCCGCGAGAATCCCAGATGCGTGGCGACGGCGAGTTCTAGTCGAGTGAGTTTCGCTACATCGCCTTCGACCAGATCGAGCATGTCCTGGGCTGTCCCGACCGGCCCCTTGATGCCTCGCAGCGGATAGCGCTCGATCAGATCCGTGATGCGGTCATAGGCGACGAGGAGTTCATCGCACCAGGTCGCGAAACGCTTGCCCAACGTCGTCATCTGCGCCGCGACATTATGGGAGCGACCTGCCATCGGAGTCTGGGAATACTGCACGGCCAGGGACGACATCCGAGCCAGAGCCGACACCACCTTGTCACGCACCACGAGCAGCGAATCGCGAATGAGCATCTGCTCGACGTTCTCGGTCAGGTCGCGACTCGTCATGCCCTTGTGAACATGCTCGTGCCCCGCGAGCGCATTGAACTCCTCGATCCGCGCTTTCACATCGTGGCGGGTCACACGTTCACGTTCGGCGATGGAATCTAGATCGACTCGGTCGACGACACCGGAGTAGTCCTCGATCACGCCGTCCGGAACCGCAACGCCCAGTTCCTGCTGTGCGGCAAGCACGGCGAGCCACAGGCGGCGTTCGGCGATGATGCGCTGCTCCGGTCCCCAGATCTCGCGCATCCCTGCGGAGGCGTACCGCTGGGCGAGGACGTTGGGGATCACCTGCTCATCCTCCCACCAGCCCGTCGGGAGTTTCCCCGACACCGGCAGCGATGTCCCGACGATGGTGCGATCCACGAAGCCCGATGCGGTCGACACCCGCATAGGCCGCGGCCCGAGCGGCGTCGATACCGGCACCGATACCCACCACGGACAACACCCGACCACCGGAGGCAACGATCGAACCATTCGACCCGGCAGCGGTTCCGGCATGGAGGACCTGCACGTCCGCGATGTCGGTAGCCTCCTCGAGACCGGTGATCACGTCACCGGTGGTGACGCTTCCGGGATATCCCTCCGCGGCGATTACGGCGACAACAGCGGCCTCATCTCGCCACACCAGTGGTGGGGCATCGGCTAACTGTCCGGTTGCCGCGGCATAGAGCACACCGGCCAGGGGTGTGTGCAGCCGTGCGAGCACCACCTGGGTTTCAGGATCGCCGAACCGGGCGTTGAACTCCACGACGCGCAGTCCGCGCGAGGTGAGCGCAAGGCCTGCGTAGAGCAAACCGATGAAGGGGGTTCCCGCGGCCCGCATGTGGTCCACCGTCGGCTGCACGACCCGGGTGACGATCTCGTCGACCAGACCCGCCGGTGCCCACGGCAGCGGCGAATACGCGCCCATTCCTCCCGTGTTCGGGCCGGTGTCCCCGTCGCCGGCGCGCTTGAAATCCTGCGCCGGCTGCAAGGGAACCACCGTGACACCGTCGGTGATGGCGAACAGCGACACCTCCGGACCGTCGAGGTATTCCTCGATGACCAGCGCGGCTTCACCTTCACGATCCAGGCAGGCTCGTGCGTGCGCGACCGCCGCTTCACGATCATCGGTCACCACGACCCCTTTGCCAGCGGCGAGGCCGTCATCCTTGACGACATGGGGCGCCCCGAAGGCATCCAGTGCTGCCTCCACCTCGTCGATGGTGGTGCACACCCGTGCCATCGCCGTGGGTACCCCGGCTGCGGCCATGACCTGCTTGGCGAACGCCTTGCTACCTTCCAGCAGCGCGGCTTCCGCGGACGGACCGAAGCAGGCGATCCCGCGGGCGCGCACGGCATCACCCGCCCCCAGTACCAGCGGAAGTTCCGGTCCGATGACGACGAGGTCGACGCTCAGTTGCTCGGCGAGATCGGCGATGGCCTCGGGATCGGCGACATCCACCGGGTGAACGGGTACCTCCTGAGCGATACCCGCATTCCCCGGAGCGACGATGACCTCGTTCCCGGGTTCGTCGATCGATGAGTCCCCACCGGAGCGCAGCAGGGCACGGACGAGGGCGTGTTCACGAGCTCCGGACCCGATGACCAAGATCTTCACGGTTGTTCACACTATCGGTCACCTGATCGTCCTAGGCTCGTCGTGTGGGCCCGGCACGTGCACGGCAGGCGGGAAGAACGAGTGCGTTCGCAGTTGCGGCCCTCACGGGGATCCTTGCGGTGGCATCGTGCAGTTCGACCACCACGGACGATGCCACCAACCCACCCGAACCGACACCGTCGATCGATTGCACGCCGGGCGCTGAGGACCGGCCGACCCAGATCTCCCGACTCACCCTCGATGGGGTCACCGCCGATACGTTCGCGACGACCTTGACCGTGCCCTTCGATGGACTCGCGGGCGGCCCCCTCGACCGACCATCGGTTGTTCGCGCGGCGGTGGTGACTGACGAGTCGGGGTCACCGGTGACGTTTCGCACCGATACCGGCGGCGTCATCGCTGATAGGGGAGCCGACTGGCTATCGGCAGGGCGTGAGATCACCGTGACGTCGACCCAGGATGAATCAGGCTGCTCCGCCGCCGTCTATCTGTTCGGAACACGCACGGGACCGTTGACACTCGACGTCGAAAGTGACGGCGCCTTGAGTACAACGCTCGATGTCGTCAATGCGAGCGCGGCAGCACGGAATCTCAGCATGGATGTCGGAGATACCGAAGTCATCAGTGGTGAAGAGATCGATATCACGGTCACCGCGACCGACGTCTTCGGGAATCCCGTGGCAGGGAGCAACGTCGTCGTCAGTGTCCCGTCGCAAGCACCCGCGCGCTATCCCAACGGATCGAACCGAGCCATCGTGCTCACCGATGAGGATGGCCAGGCTCAAGTGAGGTTGCTGACCTCCACCAACCGCACTCGCGTCTTCAACATCCGGGCCCGCGGGGTCGATCCACGATGCACGGGTTCGAATCAATCAGCGGTGAATCAATACGGATGCACGATCGACGAACCCTTCATCGGAGCCGGCGAACCCGTGGCGGACCTGCGCATCCCGGTGACCGTGCTCCAGCCTCCGGCCGACGATGCGGTCGAAAACGACGCGGCCGACGATGCGGTCCCAGGCGATGAAATCGAAGGGGAGGTCAGCCCTCGTAGTGCGCGTCGATGAGGGTGAACACCTCATCGAGGATGGCGAGGCCCTCCTTCGCTTCGGCGTCGGTGACGATGCAGGGGGGCACCACGTGCGTGCGGTTGAAGTTCATGAACGGCATCAGCCCGCGAGTGCGACATTCGGCCATGAACTGGTTCATCGCCGGTGAACTACCGCCGTAGGGGGCCAGTGGCTCCTTCGTCTGCCGGTTCTTGACCAGATCGAGCGCCCAGAACACCCCGAGTCCACGCACCTCGCCGATGACCGGGTGCTTGTCGGCCAGTTCCGCCAGACCCGGCGCGAGTACATCGCGGCCGATGCGAGCGGCGTTCTCCACGATGCCCTCCTCCTTCATCGCATCGATCGACGCGACGATGGAAGCCATGGCCAGCGGATGGCCGGAATAGGTCAAGCCTCCGGGGAACACCCGCTCGCGGAACGTGTCTGCGATGTCGCCGGAGATCACCACACCGCCGGCGGGTACGTACCCGGAGTTGGATCCCTTGGCGAAGGTGATCAGGTCGGGTTCCGCGTCGAAGTTCTGCCAGGCGAACCAGGCGCCGGTCCGGCCGAAGCCGCTCATCACCTCGTCGGCGATCCACACGATGTCGTACTTGTCGCACAGTGCACGCACCCCCTCCAGATAACCGGGAGGAGGCACGAGCACACCGGCGGTGCCGACGACGGATTCGAGCAGGATCGCACCGATCGTTCTCGGCCCCTCGAACTGGATCACCTGCTCGAGATGCTCGAGGGCCCGCTCGCTTTCCTGTTCTGGTGAATCCGACCAGAACGGTGAGCGGTACGGGAACGGGCCGAAGAAGTGCACATGCTGGGCGGCGTATTCATTCGGCCACCGCCGGGGATCTCCCGTGGCCTGGATCGAGGCACCGGTGTTGCCGTGATAGGACCGATAGAACGACAGCACCTTGTGCTTATGCGTGTGGATGCGGGCCATGCGGATCGCGTTCTCCACCGCGTCGGCACCCCCGTTGGTGAAGAACACCATGCGGTGTCGATCACCCGCGAGATCGACGATGCGCTTGGCTGCCTCCCCGCGCATGTCATTGGCATGCTGCGGGGCGATCGTGGTCAGTCGCTGTGCCTGCTCGGCGATCGCCGCGACCACCTTGGGGTGCTGGTGACCGATATTGGTGTTCACCAACTGGCTGGAGAAGTCCAGGTAGCGGTTGCCGTCGTAGTCCCAGAAGTAGCAGCCCTCTGCCGCGGCGATGGGCAGCGGGGAGATCGCACCCTGGGCACTCCAGGAATGGAAGACATGGGCGCGATCGAGGTCATAGACCTCTCGGCCACGAGCCGGGTCCGGGGTGAACTCCATCATCATCTCCACAGTGATCGGTCAGGCGGCCAGGCGGTTCACCTGATGACGAGCCACAGCCTAGAACCCCACGTATGGGATCTCACGCAGATACCTGTCGGGGCGACTGGTGGCTGTTCTTCCGACTGATACTGCTCATCGCGGATACCAACGTCGATGTCGCTACCCTCGGGACGATTCTCGCGACAACCGAGAAGAGCTGCGCAACGCGCGGCAGCGTCGGCTAGCGCAACTGCCTGACGCGCTCGGTGTGGCGACCGCCTTCGAAGGGGGTGGCCAGGAAGATCGAGATGAGCTGCTTCGCTGTCGGCAGCGGCGTCACGCGCGCACCCAGGCAGGCGACGTTGGCGTTGTTGTGCCGCCGGGTCATCTCCGCGTCATAGACATCGCGCAGTATTCCCCCGCGTGCACCGTCCACCTTGTTGACCGCCATGCAGATTCCCTGACCGCTGCCACACACCGCGATGCCGAAATCCGCCTCACCTGTCGCCACAGCTCGGCCCACGGCCGTGCCGAACACCGGGTAGTCGCAGCGCTCGAGCGAATCGGTGCCCACGTCGAGGATCTCGTGACCGCTGTCAGCCATCCATCGCATCAGCGGATCCTTGAGCTCGAAGCCGGCGTGGTCGCTACCCAGGGCGATTCTCATAGGAACAGTGTTTCATTACCCACCCCGGGCAGACACGACGCTCAGGGGACTTCGAGCTGGGTGATCTCGACGCTCACCCCGAGCGACTCGCTGCCACCCCCGGCATAGATGCCCTTCAAGGGCGGCACATCGGCATAGTCACGTCCACGAGCGACGACCACGTGGCTGGAATCGACGGGGCGATCATTCGTCGGGTCGACCGCGGCCCAACCACCATCCCAGTACTCCACCCAGGCGTGACTTTCACCGACAACGGTTTCGCCGATCGCCTCATCCTGTGTGTGCAGATATCCGGAGACGTATCGGGCAGGGATTCGCAGCGTGCGCAGCAACGAAAGCGTCACATGCGTGAAGTCCTGGCACACGCCGTTTCCGTGTTCCCAGGCCTCACTCGCTGTCGTCGATACTGAGGTGACACCGGGGGCATAGGCCAGTTGACCTCGAACCACCTCGACCACGGCCATCGCAGCCTCCAGCGGTGTCGCCGCATCCCGCAGCCTGTCCACGATCGCCGATCGCTGCGGATCGGCTGACGCGTCATCGACGTAGTCGGTGAACGCCAGGTATTCCGACCAGCGATCGGTCACCGCGGATGAGTGCACCTTCGCCCAGTCCACCGGTGCCGTGCGCGGGCGATAGGCCGGGGTGTCCACCGTGCTGGTGGCGACGACCTCAAGGGTCGAGTGCGGCTCATGCACATCGAAGGACTCGACGTAGGCACCCCAGTAATCGGTATAGGAGTGCACCGTCGCATTCGGCTCCACCTGCAGCGAGTGCGATAGCAGCACCTGCCCCTCGCGGTTCTCGGGTGACATGCGCACTTCATTGAAGGATGCCTCCACCGGTGCGGCATAGCGGTATCCACTGCGGTGCACGATGTGCAGTCGACGACCCCGCGAACGCGGGCCGGCACCGGGCTTCGGTGTCGACGTACTCGGATCCAGTGTCGGCTTCTGTGCCTGGTTCCGTGTTGGATTCGCGGACATCAGTGGCTCCACACGATCGTGCCGGATTGCCGGAAGAACGCATCATTGGCGATGTCCGATGCGGTTGCTGCCGAGTCACGCGCCATCACCGCCAAGCGATCAACCTCATCGGTTGAGGGCTCAACGGCGTATTCCAATGCCGACCGCAGCAGACCGACCTCGCGCAAGAGCGCCCCGCCGTCGCCGGCACCGAGGAGGCCGAGGTCACGCACCGATTCCTCCGCCTCGACGGCACTGCGGCGCATCGATCGCGGGAACGACGGATCGAGGACATAGAACTCCCGAACACTGTCACCATCGACGGCAACCCCGGTGCGCAGCATGGCTGAATACGATGCCCCTGCGCGCAGCGTCGCCACCGGACCCGATTCCGGCCACAGCAGGTCATGCCCGACCGCCAACAACCGAGAGGTCATGTCAATACGTTCGAGGGAGCGTCCGAGTTTGAGGAATTGGAACGCTTCATCGCGGGGCATCGCCCATGACACGACGCCGTGCACGACGAGCAACCGCTCGACCACGCGGTGCAAGGACACGCCGGGGGAGTCCACATAGGCGATGCCCCGCGTCAGCGACAGGTGTGTGGAATTCAGGGCCTCGAAGACTTCACCGGAAAGCACATCGCGCACACTTCGAGCGTTCTCTCGTGCTGCGGCTACGGATCCAGCAACCGTCGATCGCTGACCGCCGCCGCCCATCACGCGACGCACCAGATCGACTCCGGTCTGCACCTTCTCGTCGGGGAGGGACAGCGCCTCGAGCAGCACCGAACACGCGTCGATTTCCGCGACAGTGCGGTCCTCGACCATGAGTTGGTGATGCTCTGCCAGAAGCCGGGCGGTGGAATGCGCCCGCTCGACGTAGCGGCCGATCCAGAAGAACGACTCCGCAATGCGACTCAACATGGATGCTCACCACACATGCTTCCCTGCTGTTGACCCACCTGCTGCTGCTGGCGTTCCTGCTGCTGCATGCGCTCATCGTGTGTGCGCGGAGCCTCACGTCGAGCCGGCAGATCAGCATCGACGATCGCAACCCGCGGCACCGGACGTGCCACCGGGCGTGACACCGGGCGTGGTCGCTGTCCGGAATCATCGAGTACCCAGGTGTCCTTCGATCCACCCCCCTGGCTGGAGTTGACCACCAGGCTGCCCTCCGGCAGGGCAACGCGCGTCAAACCACCCGGCAACACATAGACCTGCGAGCCATCGTTGACCGCGAACGGGCGCAGATCGACGTGCCGGGCAGCGAGGCGGCCGTCCTCCTGCATCGTCGGACAGGTCGAGAACGTGACGACCGGTTGCGCGATCCAGCCCCGCGGATCCTCACGCACCGCGGCGATCGTGCGGGCGATCTGCTCATCCTTGGCACTCGGACCCATCAGCAGGCCGTAGCCACCCGAGGCATCCGAGGGCTTGATGACCATCCGATGCACGTTCTCGATGACGTACTCGCACTGTTCGGGGTCGGCGAGATCGAAGGTGTCGACATTGGGAAGCAGGGGCTGCTCGCCGAGGTAGTAGTCGATGAGTTTCGGCACATACGGATAGATCGCCTTGTCATCAGCCACGCCATTGCCGACCGCATTGGCGATGGTGACGTGCCCGGCGCGAGCCGCATTGAGCAATCCGGGGACACCGAGAACACTGTCGCCGCGCAACTGCACCGGATCCAAGAAGTCATCATCGATGCGTCGATAGATCACGTGAACCCGACGCGGGCCGAGTGTGGTGCGCATCCACACGCGGTCATCGCGGCAGTACAGGTCACGGCCCTCGACAAGTTCGACACCCATGCGGCGGGCGAGGAACGCGTGTTCGTAATGCGCGGAGTTGTGCACACCGGGGGTGAGCACCACGATCGCCGGATCGGTCACCGGTGCCGCGAGTCGCAATGCTCGCTCCAGACGGTCGGGGTATTCCGCGACGGGGCGCACGACGTGCCCGGCGAAAACCTCGGGCAGCACGTGACCCATTGTGCGTCGGTTTTCCAACACGTAGGAGACCCCGGAAGGATTGCGCAGGTTGTCCTCCAATACCCGGAAGTCACCCTGCTCGTCCCTGATGAGGTCGATACCCGAGACGTGGATGCGCACGCCGTTCGGTGGCATGATCCCCCAGGCCTGCCGGTGGAAATGCGTCGACGAGGTGACCAGCCGACGGGGAATCACGCCGTCAGCGAGCACCTGACCGGAGCCGTAGACATCGGCGAGGAACATCTCCAATGCGCGAAGGCGCTGGATCACCCCCGCTTCGATCGTCTCCCACTCGGCCGCCGTGATGATGCGCGGTACCAGATCCATCGGAAGCGGACGCTCACGCTCCCCGAGGATGAAGGTGATGCCGTGGCGGTCCAGATAGGCATCGCGCAAGCGCGCCCGCTCCGCGAGCTCGGAGGTACCTAACCCCTCGAGCACCCGGTGCAGATCCGCCTGGGGCGGGCGCGGGAGGTCGTATTCGCCATCGGCGAGGTACATCTCGTCGTAGGGCGCGACCCCCTCCGCCCGAGGGGAGGTCGCTTCGCCGGCGGTCACAGGAGGATTCCTAGCAGGCGATCATGTCGATCTGGTTTCGCCGAACCCGGGGCATCGGATACCCTCGGGGGTATGCAGGCGCTGAGTGCACTTCGGATGTGGCCGATGCGACGCTGGGGGGTCGCGGCGATCGCGGCCGTCATCTCGACGGTGGCCCTCGCGATTCCCACGGCGCTCATCCCCAATCCCATCTTCGGTCGGGCTATCGCACCGGAATGGTGGTCCTGGCCCGTCACGATCATCACCGGCATCCTCGCCGGGCTGCTCGTGGCCACCTACGTCGCGTTGCCCCACCCGAGGGGAGAGGCAGCCACGGCCGCGGGTGACTTCGACGCGAGTGCCGACTCTACTCCCGCTGGCGAAACCGGTGAGCATCTCGACAAGGCCGGGAAGGCCGGGGTCATCGGGGGGCTGGTGTCGTTCTTCGCCGTCGGCTGCCCGGTGTGCAACAAGCTCGTGCTCATCGCACTGGGCTCGACGGGCGCCATTCAGTGGTTCGCACCGATCCAGCCGATCCTGGCCGTCGCCGCGGTGGCGCTGCTGGTGTGGGCGCTGCGCAAGCGGCTGCTCAACGAGTTCAGCTGCACCGTGCGCATCCCCGCCGCGTCCTAGCGCTTCTTCGGGTAGGACGTGCCCGAATCGGGCCTGATCGACCCGAAGAAGGGCTAGATCGTGATCACGCCGATTGCTGATTCGGCGAGGGATCCCAGGAACAGCGACCCGTCGTGTTCGCGGACCCCGGTGACGTAGTGGTAGCCCGCATCCCGCATGAAGTGATTGCGCACGACGTTGCCGTCACCGTCGAGACCCACGACCCACAGGATCCGATCGGCATCCGGTTGCAGCGCATCGGGAAGCGACCACACCCCGGTGCGAAGGAAACCCGGTCGAGGCAGCAGTGAGTCGAGCAACTTATTACGCGTGGAGGGCATTGCCATCCAGAAGACGCCGTCGCTGCCGCGCGACATGTTGTCCGGCATGCCGGGCATGTTGTCGATGATCACCCGTGCGACACCGGCGTTCGGGCCGAAGAGGTCGAGGCGGCGCACCCGATAGCCACCGGTTTCGGCCACGAGGAGATAGGAATCATCCGCGGCGAGCGCGACACCGTTGGCGAAGTCAAGTCCATCGAGGAGAACCTCGACGACACCGGTGTTGCTTCCCGAATCAGCAGGCGTCCAGCGCAGTAAGCGACCCGACGACGTGTGTGCCAGCAGATCGCCCTTGAACTCATCGATGCCGAAACGCCGGGAGGAATCGGTGAAGTAGACCCGACCCTGCGCATCGATCGCCGCATTGTTGGTGAAGCGGAACGTCTCACCGTCGAGTTCACTGACCAGCGTGACGACGGTCCCGGAATCCGGATCGACACGCAGCAGTCCCCGATCGGCATCGCAGACCACGAGCCAGCCGCCCGGATGGATCTCGATTCCCAGCGGCCGCCCGCCGGTGTCGGCGAGAACCTCGAGGTGGCGGCCGGCTGGATCGAGTCGCAGGATGCGCCCATCGGCGGTGCCGGTGATCAAGCGACCCTCGGAATCGATGGCGACATCCTCCGGCCCCACTCCGGTCACCGGGATCGTGCGGACATGGCCGATCGAGTCGGCGTCAGCGAACGCCCCCGTCATGCCCTGATCCCTCGGTGGGGTCCAGATTCCCGGCTGCAGTTTCGTTCGTCGTGTTCTCGCCATGCCTCAGCGTTCCCTTCTCGACACTTCGTACCCGACCAGGAGCCGGTCTTGTGGTGCGACGACCTCGCTGGCCTGAGCCTGGCACGGTCGGCGTAGCGTGTCGAGCGTGAGTGACGTAGCAGTCTTGGCCGAGAACGTCGATGTCGTCTATACCGGCCGCCAATCCAGCAAACGCGCCCTCGACGGCCTGAACCTGTCCATCTCCCCCGGTGTCGTCCACGCGATCCTCGGACCGAATGGCGCAGGCAAGACGACGTTCATCAGGGTCGCCACGACATTGTTGATCCCCACCTCCGGGCGAGTGTCCGTTCACGGTCTCGATGTGGTGCGCCAAGCCGGGGCCGTGCGCGACATCATCGGGGTTGCCGGGCAGTACGCAACCGTCGACGAATCGCTCACCGGTCGGGAGAACCTCCTACTCACCGGCACGCTCTACGGCCTATCCCGGGACGAGCGAGCGTCTCGCGCGGCGGATCTGCTCGAACGCTTCGATCTCGTCGATGCCGCCGACCGTCCGACGAAGACATATTCCGGGGGGATGCGTCGCCGCCTCGACCTCGCCGCATCGCTGACCGGCGACCCCCAGGTGCTGTTCCTCGATGAACCCACCACCGGTTTGGATGTGCGCACCCGCAATGCACTGTGGGAGGAGGTCAAGGCGATCGCCGACCGCGGGGTCACCATCGTCTTGACCACGCAATACCTCGAGGAAGCCGATGCCCTGGCGTCACGCATCAGCATCATCGATGCCGGTCGTGTCGTCGTCGAAGGGACACCGGCGGAGTTGAAATCAACCGTCGGCGAGGAGATCCTCACCCTCATCCCGGTCGACGCCCATCTGCTGGGAAACCTCGCGGAGGCCGTCGGAGGTGAGATCGTCGATGGCACGGTGCGTGCGCGCACCAAGCGCCACGGGGTGACCAATGTGCTCGAGACTGCTCTCGGCGTGGGCCCCCTGTCGTCGGTGACGACGACGACAGCAAGTCTCGATGATGTGTTCCTCGCCTACACCGGGCACATCGCCGAGGAAGAGCAGCCACCCGCCCCGACGAGCCGATGGGGGCGTCGCCGATGAGCACGATCACCAGACCCGCACGCACTGCCCGACCGTCCCGATCCCGACGATTCATCACCGACACGCTGGCACTCGCCGGTCGCAGCCTGGCCAAATTCCGCCGCAATCCGCAGGCCATCGTGTTCACCATCGTGCAGCCGGTGATGTTCGTGCTGCTGTTCCGCTATGTGTTCGGTGGTGCGATCGAAACGCCGCCAGGGGTCGACTACGTCAATCTGCTCATCCCCGGGATCGTGGTGCAGAACGCGTTGTTCTCGGCGGCGTCAGCATCGGTCGCGATCAGCGACGACCTCGCCAGCGGGTTCACCGATCGGTTGCGCAGCCTGCCGACCGCGCGCCTTGCTCCCCTGACCGGACGCGTACTCGCCGACACCTTGCGCGCGGGACTGCTGGTCGTGGTGATCTTCATCGTCGGACTCCTCGTCGGCTTCCGGCCGGAGTGGGGTCCGGGCCTGCTGGTCGCCTGGTTGCTGCTGATGGTCATCGCCTTCGGCTTCGCCTGGATCGCCGTCGCAATCGGCGTCTCGGTGAAATCCCCGGAGGTGGCCCAGAGTGCGGGGTTCATCTGGATCTTCCCGTTGACCTTCGCCTCCAGCGTGTTCGTGCCCGTTTCGACGATGCCGGACTGGTTGGCCTGGTTCGCCACCATCAATCCGGTCACCCAGTTCGCCAACGCCACCCGTGGATTGGTGCTCCTGGGTGAGGTGGATTCCGCGATGGGTTGGACGATCCTGTGGGTCGTGATCTTCGCCGTCGTCGGTGGATTCCTATCGATTCGCGGCTGGAACCGGATGACCCGCGCCTAAGGTGCGTGACACGATCTAGGTCATGTCCTCGACCGAGCCCACCCTGTGGGACACGCTGCTGCTCATCATCGTCGCCTTCGCCCTGCTGATATCCGTCGGCTGGCTCTCGGGGCGCATCCTGGGCGTCAAACGCGGTCTCGGCAGGGCGATTCTCGCGGGCATCGTCGGGTTCCTGGCCGGCCTGATCATCATCTCCGCGCAATTCGGAGAGCGCGATGTCGAGGAACTCAATGATCTGTGGGCGTTGGGTGTCGGCTTCTTCGGCTACGTCCTGATCATCACCCTGCTGGCGAGCGTGGCCATCGACGCGATCCTGCGCCCGCGTGCCGCGCGCCGCAGGCTGTCGATCCCCCATCCGCTGCGGACGTTGCGCCTGCGACTGGCCACCGTCAGACGACTGCGACAGATCGGCCACGCCGCACGGGCCAACGGCCTCATCGGTCGCGGGTTGCCTTCCACGACGAGCCTGGCCACTCCCGAAGGTGCACGGGCACTGAGGATGACCCTCGAGGACTCCGGCGGCATCCTGGTCAAGTTCGGCCAGATCGCCTCGACCCGCGAAGATCTGCTGCCGCCGGTTCTCACCGAGGAACTCGGTGCCCTGCGAAGTTCGGTACCCGGCCTGCCCGTGGATGAGGTCCACAGTGTGATCGAAAGCGAACTCGGCGCACCGGTCACCGAGATCTTCGCGGACTTCGACGATGAGCCACTCGCTGCAGCATCCATCGGCGTCACCCACCGAGCGACACTGCGCGACGGACGAGAGGTCATCGTCAAGATCCAGCGACCTGGGATCGAATCGAGTGTCGAACGCGATGGCAGCGTGTTGATCTGGGCGGCCGGACAATTGCAACGGCGCTCCGAATCAGCTGCGCGACTGGGGCTGGCCGGACTGGCCCGAGAATTGGTCGCCGGAATCACCGAGGAGCTCGACTTCACCCGGGAATTGGCGAATAACGCCGCGATGCGCGCCAACGCCGGTGATTCCTCACCCGTGCAGATGCCGGAGATCTTCTCCGACTACACCACCAAGCGCGTGCTGGTGATGGAAGCCGTCGCCGGAGTTCCAGTGTCGGATCGGGCGGCGGTCGATGCAACCGACGTGCCCCGCCAGCAACTGGCATCACAGCTCATCGATTCCTTCCTCGCGCAGGTGCTCACCTACGGCGTCTATCACGCCGATCCGCACCCCGGGAACGTCCTCATCGACACACAGGGCCGACTATGGCTGATCGACTATGGTGCCGTCGGGCATCTGGATCCGATCACCCTGGAAGGCCTGCAGCAGTTGGCGATGGGGTTCACGATGCGCGATCCATCGGTGCTGGCCCGAGGCGTGCGGCGGCTGGCCGGGCACGACGCCGACGACATCGACATCGCCGCATTGGAGTTCGATCTCGGAGCAGTGATCACCGACATCTCCGGTGGTGGTTTCGATCCATCGTCGCTATCGGAGGTTCTCAAGGTCTTGAATCGCCACGGGGTCAAAGCCCCCGAGGCTTTGACCGTGCTCGCCCGAGCCGCGTTGACCATCGACGGCACCCTGCGCATGCTCGACCCCAGCTTCCGCATGGGTCCTGCAGCATCCGAACGGATGGGAAGCCTGGTCCTGCCGACGACACTGAATCCGCGCGATCAGGTGATGACCGAACTCGTGCGGGCGCTGCCCGCGTTGCGCTCCATACCCCAACTCAGTGAGGATCTCGCACTGCAAGCCAGATCCGGGCGGCTGACGCTGCGGGTGGATCGCTGGTACGGACATGACGGCCATCGGCTCGATCGGTGGATTTCGCAGATCCTGTTCACCGTGATAGGCGTCGTCGGCCTGATCGGATCCGCGCTCGTCCTCATCGCGGCAGGCTTGGCTCCCAATGCCGAAGTGGCGACGTATCTTCGTGTGATCGGCTTCGTCGGGATCATCGCCTCAACCGCCATGCAATTGCGCGTCGTGGCGCGCATTCTGTCCCGCCGTGATCGCGGTGACCCCTACTAGCTGATTCGGGTTGGGGCTGTTGGTCACTGCGCAGCAGGCTCATCCCCGATCCGTGCGGCACCATCGGAAATCGCCTCTCGTAGCCGGCTGCGCGCTCGCGAGAGCGCGGCGGAGGCACCGCCAACGGACACGTCCAACACCACCGCGATCTGCGCCTCGGTGAGTCCCTCCCATGCGGCGAGCATCAGCACTTCTCGGTCCCGCTCCGCCAGTGTCAGCCACGCTTCACGCAACACAAGATCATCAGTGACGAGCACACCGACGTCACTGCCAGCATCGCCATCGTCCACATGCATATCCGTTGGCAGGGCAGTCACCCGACGACGATGGGATGCGACAACTCGACGTGCCACGCCATACAACCAGGCGAGCGCGGGTTCATCCACATCGTGGCGACGACGCCAGGTGATGGCGAACACCTCAGCAGTCACGTCATCTGCATCGGCATTCGGATCGGCGGCGCCCTGGAGGCGACGGCGCGCATATCGATGCACATCGGCGGCGTGGTCATCGAAGATCCCCGCTAACCACCGCTCGTCTCGCGAACGATCCCCACTCATCGCGGGCGGATGAGGGAGCGGTAATCCGCAGCCGTCGCCGGTCCATCGAGAAGTCGACCATCGGGCAGTGGAACCGCCAGCGCTTCACCCTGCTCGTTGACGACGAGCACACCTTCGGTAGTCCGCACCCCGGTCAATGTGAGGACCACCTGGCCGAGCAGCAGTACCTGCTCGGTCGGTGGCAGCGCCGTGAATGCCGATGATGCCTGCACCGTCACGATTCCCGGCTGGGGCGGATCAGTCTCGACGGCGCTCACGAAGGCTTCACCGGTGAGCGGATCTACCACGACCGTGCGCAGATTCGCCTGATCGGCGGGTGGACCTTCGGATAGTGCATCGAGCAACTGCTGCGGATCAGTGCCGGCTACCGGAGCGGTTACCGGGACGATGCCCTCCTCCTGCACGAACCACAGCCGCGCGGTGGCCGGTGCGGGAGTCGGCGGAGAAGTCTCGGTGGGAGACGCAGTGGGAGACGGCGAAGGGGGCAGCACATCAGAAGGCAGGGGTTGCGCACCTGAATCCACCGGAACTCCGCACCCGCTGAGCCCCACCGCTGTGACAAGGGTGAGGAGCATGGTGACGAGCATCGCCGCTGCACGGGTGGTGATCCGCTTACCCCTCATGGTGCCTCGACCGGCAGAGTGACGATGAAACGTGCTCCTCGGCCGCCGGGATTCGCGGTGACCTCCACGCTGGCGCCGAGTCGTCGGCTCTGCTCACGGACGAGCGCCAGGCCGAGGCCGGCACCATCGGTCCCGGCCGACCCTGATCCGCGGGTGAAAGGCTCGAACAACCGCATCGCTTCCTCCGGCTCGATGCCCGGTCCCTCGTCGTCGACGGTGATCACCACCGGGTCGCGCGAGGTTTTCGGGGAGATCACCTCGATCCGGGTGACCCCACCTCCATGACGTTGCGCGTTATCCACGAGGTTCCCCACGATCCGTTCGAATCGTCGGGCATCGGTGTGGGCGAGCGTCTCCGCCCCATGGACGAGGTCCTCAGGTAGGTCACGATCACGCAACACCTCGCGGACCAGCGCGGTGACATCGGCGGTTTCGCGCTGGAGATCGGTGTCCGAGGTGACACTGGAGATCTCGAGCAGATCGAGCACCATCGACGACATCCGTCGCACCTGGCGAACGAGCACCTCGACGATTCCGGCATCGCGCTCGGGCAGTGATTCGCGGCGTCGTTCCAGAAGTTCGGCGGTACCGAGGACGGAGGTCAATGGTGAACGCAGCTCGTGGCTGACGTTCGCGGTGAACCTGCGTTCACGGGAAATCTGCGCCTGCACCGCCTGTGCCATCTCGTTGAACGAATCGCTGATCGGGTCGAGATCGGGATCCCCCGTCGCCTGCAGGCGGACCGAATAATCGCCTTCCGCAATCTGGCCAGCCCCATCGGACAGATCCCGCAGTGGTCGCAGAATGCGCGCGCCCGCTCCACGACCCACCGTGACTCCTATGCCGAAGGACGTCACGGCGAGGCCGAACAGCACCCACCCGGCGATGACGAACGTCGTATCGAGATCGCGAAGCGGGAACACCTCGACGTAGAGCCCGGCAGGCAGGCCCACGGCAACTGCCAGATAGGGATCGGAGCCCACCGTGAAGCGTTGCCAGGCACCACCGGTGTCAGCGGTGACGAACAGGAGGTCGGCAGGCAGTGATTCCGGTGACACGGTGACGCCTGCGGTATACCACTCGTCATCGACGAACAGCAGGGGCTGGGATGTCCCCACAGAGGGGATCTGGTCGAGAACCCGTCCCGGCGCAGTGCCTGCCTCGAGTCCGGCCGATGCAGCGCGGGCATCGAGGAGGGCGCGGGTCAAGGCAGCCGTCTCTCGCTGGTTGAGCAGATAGACCCGAGCCAGGAAGTACGTCGTCCCTGACACCGCCAGGGCGACGGCAAGAGACAGCACCCCGAAGGTCAGAGCGACCCGTGCGCGAAGACCCAGCCTCATCGGGTGGGATCAGTCCTTGAGTCGATAACCGAAGCCGCGGACGGTCACCAAGTGCGCCGGATTCGCCGGATCGACCTCGATCTTCGAACGAAGGCGATAGATCAGATTGTCGACGACACGACCATCTCCGGCATTGCCGTAGCCCCAGACCCGACGCAGCAACTCATCCCGGCTGAGCACGCGCCCACGCGCCAAGACCAACTCCTGCAACACCCGGAATTCAATGCGCGACAACATGATCGGCTCACCCTCGAGGAGCACCTCAGCGGTATCGGGATGAACTTCGATCGGTCCGCAGATGAGCGACGACGGCTCCTCTTCCGTCGCTGTCGTGCGCCTCAATTGGGAACGGATACGAGCCGAGAGTTCCTTGGCCACGAACGGCTTGGTGACGTAATCATCCGCACCGGCTTCGAGGCCGGCGACCACGTCGTGGCTATCGGCCTGGGCCGTGACGACGATGATCGGGACCTGGCTTTGCGCCCGCAGGGACCGAATGACATCGAAGCCGTGGATACCGGGCAGGCGCAGGTCGACCAGGACGACATCGGGCTGCTCATCCTGGACGAGGACGAGCCCCTGCTCACCAGTTACCGCTTCCACGACGCGGTAGCCCTCTTCCTCGAGGAAGGTGCGCAGAACGAGCCGGATGGCCTCATCGTCTTCGATGATCATCACAGTGCGATTCAGGGCGGCCATATATCCCGTCGCCTTCTTCCGTAGGTCGGCTGCTCGTCGTTCCTACACCTTACGCCCCTCGACACCGTTTCCGGCCCAGCGATGCGAGACTCACCGCTATGGCAGCAGGGAACTCACTCGCGGGTGTGGTCATTCTCGCTGGTGGAGCCTCACGACGGATGGGGCGGAACAAACTCCTGCTGCAGCGCGACGGTGTACCGCTGATCGGCGTCGTGATCGAGGGTGTGCATCGGCAGTTGCTCGCCCGGGCATCATCGGTGCCGACGATCGTGGTCGGTCCTGAGCCGACCGAGGGCACCATCCCCCCGGCTGGTTTCGAGGTGGAGTTCACCCGCGAAGCCCCACCCGGTGGCGGACCACTCGCCGCACTCGCTGCCGGCATCGCAGGAATCGGAGAGTCCCCCGGAGCAGATTCGGTCGTCATCGTGTTGGCCGGCGATGCACCCCACGGCCCGGACGCGATGAACCTGCTGCTCGACACGTTAACGGCCATCGGCACCCATCACGACGCGGCGCTTCTCACCGATGCACAAGACCGCCTGCAACCACTGTGTGCTGCCTATCGGCTACAGCCACTGCGACAGGCCTTGGACGCAATCGGCGAAACCTTCGGTCGCCGCATGGACGACCTGCTCGAGCAACTTGCCATCGCTCGGGTGCCCGACACCATCGATGCCGCGCTCGACATCGACACCCCCGATGACGCGGTCCGGCTCGGATTCACCGGGGAGTGACCAGCGAACTAATCCGCCGGAACCCAGGGTGCGGTCGTCTTGGACAGGAACGCTGTCATTCCGGCTCGGGCTTCCTCGGAGGTGAACAGTCGCGCTGACATCTGGGCGGTCCAGACGAACGCCTCGTCGCGAGACATCGTCGGAATGCGGCGCAGCAGATCCTTGGTCTCGATCAATGCCTGTGGTCCACCGGCCAATAGCGCCTGGACATAGGAATCCACCGATGCATCGAGTGCATCGTCTTCGGCGACGGCGGTGATGAGTCCCGATCGCAGCACGCGATCGGCGCTGACGCGTTCACCGGTGAGCAGCAGTTCCGCCGCATCGCGGGGATTCATCCGCGGGATGCACACGGTGGCGATGATCGCCGGGGCCAGTCCCAGACGCACCTCGCTGAAGGCGAAACGCGCCGATGCCGTTGCCACCGCGATGTCGCACGCGGCGACCAGTCCGTTACCGCCACCGGCAACGTGACCCTGGATGCGGCCGATGATCGGCTTGGGATGATCGAGCATCGAGGTCAAGGCATCGACGAGTGCCTGCGTGCCACCGGTAGCGAAGCCGCCTTCCTCGGCCGCGACCGCACCGGCGAGGTCCGCTCCAGCGCAGAACGTCGAGCCGGTCCCGGTGAGCACGACGATCCGGATAGCAGGGTCGACTGCCGTGCTGCGCAGGTGTGCGGTGAGCTGCGCCATCCCCTCACCATCGAGTCGGTTGCGCGCATCCGGGCGGTTCAGGGTGATGGTGGCGACACCGCCGGACACCTCGAGGAGAACCGCATCGGTGGCGGGGGCATCACTCATCGTTTCGTCATACCTTCCATCAACGTGATGATACGCAACATGACCTCATCGGCTCCGCCACCGATGGACACCAGTCGTGCATCACGGTAATACCGGGCGACCCACATCTCCTCGGCGTAGCCCATGCCACCGTGGAACTGCACGCACGTGTCGGCCACCTCCCGTGCGAGACGGCCCACCTTCAACTTCGCCACTGTCGCTTCGCGCGTGACATCCTCGCCCGCGGTGAACCGCTCCGCGGTGTGCTGCAGGAAACCGTCGACGATGTCGACCTCGGCATATAACTCCGCGAGTCGATACTGCAGGTGCTGGTTCGCGAGCAGCGGCTTGCCGAAGGCCGATCGATCCTGCAGGTATTCCTTCGTGCGATCGAGTGCCCGGCGCGTTCCGGCGATCGCGAGATAGGCCCCGACGAGGCGCTCATCTTGGAACTGGTTCATCTGCTGCTGGAAACCGCGGCCCGGTTCGCCGATGACATTCGTCGCCGGGACCCGCACACCATCGAGGATGAGTTCCGCGGTGTCACTGGATCGGTTGCCCATCTTGTCGATCTTGCGACCGACGCTGAATCCGGGCGAATCAGTCGGCACGATGATGAGGCTCATGCCGTGGTAGTCACCAGGTTTCGAGGCATCATCGGTGCGAGCGAGGAGACAGATCCAGTCAGCCTGCGTTCCGTTGGTGATCCACATCTTGCGACCTGTGATCACGAGATCATCGCCGTCACGAACCGCACGCGTGGAGATGCCTGCGACATCCGATCCGGCGTCGGGTTCGCTCACCGCGATCGAGCACACCATCTCCCCGCGCAGGGTCGGCTCGAGCCACTGCCGTTTCAATTCCTCCGAGCCGTACCGAGCCAGTGCCGGGGTGGCCATCGAGCACTGGACCGCGATCGCCATCGGGATGCCGGCAGCGTCGCAACGACCGAGTTCCTGGGCGAGCACATAGGTGAACGAGTGGTCGGCACCACCACCGCCGAACTCCGGGTCGTATTCCAACCCGATGGCACCGATCGCCCCCAGCTTCGCGAACAGATCGTGGGCAGGGAAAATCCCGGCTTCCTCCCACTCGTTGACGTGGGGATTGATCTCCTCTTCGACGAGACGGCGAACCGCTTGGCGGAAGGCCTCATGCTCTTCGGTGAACTTCACGTCGACTCCTTTCGCGTGGATGAGCTGTTTCGGGTGTGCGACATCTGCAGGGACGAGGTCCACAGAGCGGTGAGAGTCGGGACCGCGATGTCCTCGTCATAGGTTTCACCCCGACCAAACCAGTGCCGGGCGAATCCTTCGACCATCGAGCACAGCGCGGCAGCCGCAATATGCGAGTCGAGATCGCGGCGTGCCTCGCCGTCGATTTGCATGCGGTCGATCGTCGCAGCAACACGGCGCACGTGCGTGGCGCGAAGATCAGCGAGCACCACCTGGAATTCCTCACGCGATGTCGCCGCCTGCTCGACCACGGCGAGCAAGCGGGCATTAGCGCGATAGGAATCGAGGTAGGCGCGGTTCGCACGATCGATGCGGGTAATGACGTCGGTGTCTTCCGGGGTGCGCAGAGAGTGATACAGATCAGCGACGACCGAGTCGACGACCGCGGCGAGAACCGCATCCTTCGTCGGGAACCAGGTATAGACGGTGCCGTGGCTGACCCCTGCAGCCGCAGCGATGTCACCCATACGGGTACCGTCATAACCGCGCTCCTCGAACACTCCACGCGCTGCGACGACGAGGCTGTCGCGGGTGCGCCGGCCGCGATCGGTGAGGGGTTCGGCGGTCATGCGAGGTTCACCATCGGGTCGGGGATCAGATGAGCCGGAATGTCGGCAAAGCGGGCCCGCAGCAGTTCGCCCAGACCCTTCGCCTGTGGATCGAGGGAGGAGTTCTGTGAAACACCGCGACCGAGGAGGCCGTGGATGACGATGTTGATCGCGTACAGATTGGGCAGCGGATGAATATCGACGACCAATCCCTGCGCTTCGGGCAGCAATTCGCGCACCCGGTCGACGGTGACGAACTCGGTAAGCCAGGCGAAGGCAGCGTCGCGATCGGGCACGGCCACGGGAATCCACACACCGACGTTGGCGTTTCCACCCTTGTCGCCGCTTCGGGCACCGACCAACCGGCCTAGTGGGACGCGGGTCACCTCGCTCGACATGTCATCCTTCATGGCAGTTTCGCATTCATCGCAGAACCTCACCGTCGACCGTGACGTGTGTGGCCACGTGTCCGCGCTGCACAGTCGTCGGCCAGTACACACCGTAGGGCGCAGGTTCTGCCGGTGGCGTGGTCGGGAACATGCCCGGATACGTCGCCAGCGCCGACTCCACCACAGCCGCGGTGAACGGTTTGCCGATCTTCTTCGGGTCGGTGTCCCGCACCGTCAGCCGGAGGTGGGACTGCGCCGACGCCGTATCGGGTGCATCGAGCACACCGGTGCGATCCCACGCGACGATGAGTTCGGCCACCTCGAGGATCGATGCCGCCGCGAGGTCACCCGGGGACAACCGCTGCGCCTCAGCCAGGCCGACGCCGGCGATCGTGCGCAGCACCAGATCTGCTTTCGCATCGGGCTCCAACCCTGTGATGACCAGCGACAGAGAGTTGCGGAAACCACCGAGGTAGGTGCCCGCGACCTTCAACATGGACGGCGGTGCAGCACCGCGAACCCCGCTGATCGACACTCGGTTCACCCCGACCTCATCGAGCGTGATCGTGTCGAACAGTGCGATCGCATCGGGATTGGCATACGCCGGAGCACCGATCTCATAGAGCAACTGCGCGGTGACCGTGCCGACGGAAACCAGACCGCCGGTTTCCTGATGCTTCGTGATCACGCTGCTTCCATCGCGAGCGACCTCGGCGATGGGAAATCCCGGATGCTCCAAACCGGGCACTTCGGTGAAGAAGGAGTAATTCCCGCCGGTCACCTGCGTTCCACATTCGATGGCGTGGCCGGCCACGATCGCACCGGCCAACGCGTCGAGGTTGCCCTGGTCCGCAGGGTCATAGCTCCAGTCGTGCCACCACGCGGCGGGCCCCACCACGAGTGCCGCGTCCGTGACGCGGCCGGTGATCACCACATCGGCACCTGCAGCGAGTGCTCGGGTGATGCCCTCACCACCGAGATAGGCGTTGGCGGTGAGTAGATGCGCACCGGCCTCGTCGAGGGTCTCGCCGGTGTCGAGGTTGCGCAATTGCTCGCCCGCAGCGCGCAGGTTGTCGAGATCGCCCATCAGGTCGTCTCCGGTCACCACCGCGATCCGTGGTCGAAGACCAAGAGCATCGGCTTTCTCACGTAGCGAATCAGCGCATCCCTGTGGGTCGAGACCACCGGCATTGCTCACCACGCGGATCCCCCGATCAAGGCAGGTCCCGAGTACGTGCTCCATCTGGGTGAGGAAGGTGCGGGCGTATCCCGAGCCCGCACCGTGCTTCATGCGCTGGCGCGCGAGGATGAGCATGGTCAATTCAGCGAGCCAATCACCGGTCAGGACATCGATCGCGTCTTCCGACGACGCGGATCCCTCCACCATCTCGCGTGCCGCAGATAGTCGATCGCCGAAGAAGCCGCTCACGTTCGCGATGCGCACCGGGCGCCGAGTATCGGTGTTCATCACTGCTCACCCGATGGCTTCGCAGATGAGTCCGTGGATGATCCCTCGAGCACCGCGACGACAGTGTGTGCATCCACCGAGTCGCCGACCGCCACGCGGACCTCCGCGATGACGCCGGCGGCATCGGCGATGATCCGATGCTCCATCTTCATCGCTTCGAGCACCACGAGGCAGTCACCGGCCTCGACGCGATCGCCGACCGCGACGTTGACCATCGTCACCGTGCCCGGCACGGGAGTCGAGGGCCCGCGTGATGTCTCGCCCAGCCCGGTGTCCGCGTGCCGGGGCAATCGTCGCCACTGACTGGACTGTTCACCGTCACTGATGCACCAGATGTCGTCTTCGAGGTGCACCATCACCGGGACACCGATCCCGTCGATACTGACGAACACGGTGTCGGCGTCCAGGATGCGCGCCTGCACCGCCGCAAGATCCCGGCCTTCGCGGGCATAGGTCTCTACCGCTGTCGCCGCTTCGGATTCGTGGATGGTGACGGCGAGACCGTCTCGCTGCCAACGGGTTGCGAGGGTGAAGCGGGCACGATCATCGAGGGAGGCGAATCGGTCGAGTTGGGCGGGCATCGGCACCGTGCTCCACCCTGTGGGGACATCGTGATCGTCACTGGCCCACACCACTGCGGCGATGAGATGGCGATCGATCACCGACTGCGGCACAGGTGGATCGAGCAGATCCGGATTCCGATCGAGGAAGTCGGTCGTGGTGTCGACGGCGATGAAGTCATCACTGCGGCAGATCGCGACAAGGGAGTCACGATTGGTGATGACCCCACCGATCTGCGCGGTGGCCAACGCCCGTGTCAGCACCCGGGCTGCAGTCGTTCGGTCAGCGGAGTGCGCGATGACCTTGGCCAACATCGGGTCGTAATACGAGCTGATCACGGTCCCCGCCTCGACGCCGGAATCCACGCGCACGACCGGGTCGATGTCGAACCGGCTCACGGTGCCGGTGTTGGGCAGATACCCGTTCGCCGGATCCTCGGCATATAGCCGAACCTCGATCGCGTGACCGGATCGGGTGATCTCACCCTGGGTCAGTGGCAGGGCTTCACCTCGGGCTACTCGGATCTGCCACTCGACGAGATCGAGACCGGTCACGGCTTCGGTCACGGGATGCTCGACCTGGAGGCGAGTGTTCATCTCCAGGAAGAAGAACTCCTCGCCGTCGGCGGTGTTGGCTGGATTATCGGTGGTCAGGAATTCCACCGTGCCGGCACCGACATAACCGATGACACGGGCCAACGCCGTCGCCGCGGCATACATCCGATCGGCAGTCGCCGCGGACAACCGCGCTGCCGGAGACTCCTCGACGATCTTTTGGTGCCGCCGCTGTATCGAGCATTCCCGCTCGAACAGGTGCACCACGTGTCCCTGCTGATCGCCGAACACCTGGACCTCGACGTGGCGGGATGGCTGGACGAAACGCTCGACGAACACCGTGCCGTCACCGAACGCGCTGCGCGCTTCGCGACGTGCCGCCTCGACCGCGTCAACGACATCGTCAAGACGTTCAACGACGCGCATGCCCTTGCCACCGCCACCCGCTGAAGCCTTGATGAGAAGGGGGAATCCCACGCTGCTGACCCGATCGCAGACCTCATCGTCGGTGAGGTCATCGGGTAGTTCGGCCCCGGGAACCAGCGGAACACCGGCTTCCGCGGCCAACTGCTTGGCTTTGATCTTGTAGGCCATCTGCCGTATCGAATGTGGGGTTGGCCCGATCCAGGTCAATCCTGCGGTCTCGACAGCTTCGGCGAAGTCGGCGTTCTCTGAAAGGAAGCCATAGCCGGGATGCACCGCATCGGCGCCGCTGCGCTGTGCTGCTTCGATGATCGCATCGGCATTGAGATAGGTCTGCGTGCTGGTCCGCCCGGGCAGTGCGACAGCGAAATCCGCGTCGCGAACATGAGGCGAGTCCGCATCTGGATCGGAGTACACCGCGACCGTCTGCAGTCCCATTCGACGCACCGTTGCCATGATGCGGCGGGCGATCTCTCCCCGATTGGCGACGAGGATACGACTCACCGTGTGATTCGCTGCGGGATCAGTCATCGCACATCACATCCGGAACACGCCGTAGCCGGGCGCGCCTTCGATCGGTGCGGAATGAACCGCTGACAGTGCCATGGTCAGCGCAGAGCGGGTGTCGCGTGGATCGATGATGCCGTCGTCCCACAGCCGACCCGTTGCGAACAGCGCCGTGGACTGGCCTTCCACCTGCTGCTCGAAGGCATCGCGCAACGGTGCGAAGGCTGCTTCGTCGAATTCCCCGCCGGCCGCCTCGGTTTTCTGACGCGCGACGATCGTCAGGACTCCGGCTAATTGCTTCGGCCCCATGACCGCGATGCGGTGATTGGGCCAACTGAAAACGAATCGTGGGTTGTAGGCACGGCCGGACATGCCGTAGTTGCCGGCGCCATAGGACGCACCCATCATCAACGTCAGGTGCGGCACGGTGGAGTTGCTGACCGCGTTGATCAGCTTGGCGCCATCCTTGATGATGCCGCCCTGCTCGTAACGCGTCCCGACCATGAATCCGGTGATGTTCTGCGCGAACAGGATCGGCACTCCCATGCGATTGCACAACTGGATGAACTGCGCACCCTTGTGGCTTTCCTCGCTGAACAGGATCCCGTTATTGGCGAGCACTCCGACGGGATAGCCGCCGATGTGGCCCCACCCGGTCACCAGTGTGGTGCCGTACAACGGTTTGAACTCCTCGAACTCGCTGCCATCGAGTACGCGGGCTAGTACCTCGCGCGCCTCGAAGGGCTGGCGGACGTCGCCACTGGCGATACCGAGTAGATCTTGCGGGTCATAGATCGGATCGACCGGCGCACGGTCGGTTCCCGTTCCGGCGCGACGCCAGCGAAGATGACCGACGATGTCGCGGCCGATCCGCAGTGCATCGGCTTCGTCGACGGCGAGATAGTCGGCTAGGCCGGAGGTTCGTGCGTGCATATCCGCACCGCCGAGATCCTCTTCGTCGGCATCCTCGTCGATGGCCATCTTCACCAGCGGTGGTCCGCCCAGATAGACGCGTGCAGCGTCCTTGACCAGAACCGTGTAATCACTCATACCCGGCACATAGGCGCCACCCGCAGTCGATGAACCGAACACCAACGTGATCGTGGGGATGCCGGCGGCCGACAGTTGGGTGAGGTTGCGGAAACTCGCACCGCCGGGGACGAAGATCTCGGCCTGTTTCGGCAGGTCCGCACCACCGGATTCGGTGAGGTTTACGAGTGGCAGACGGTTCTCGCGCGCGATGTCCATCGCCCGCAAGCCCTTCGCCACCGCGGATGGACCTTGCGAGCCACCCTTCACCGTCGGGTCATTGGCCACGATCATCACATCGACGCCGTGCACCCGACCGATCCCCGACACGACACCGGCACCGATCGGATCATCGGTTCCCCAACCGGCGAGCGGGGACAGTTCCAACCAGGGGGAGCCCGCATCGAGCAGGCCCATGATGCGTTCGCGAGGCAGTTGCTTGCCGCGGCTGCGCAATCGCGCGACCGATCGGGCGTTCTTCTCGGCGTCATCGCTGCCTCCACCGCCGGTCACCCGCGCCAGCAGGCCGTCGATCTCGTCCAGCGCAGCGCGCATCGCCTCGGCGTTCGCCGCGAAGTCCGCGGAGCGCGGATCCACCCGGGTGGGAAGTACAGCCGCCATAGACTTGACGCTAATGTCAACTTGACGCTCACGTCAAGTCTTTCCCTAGCCCTTCTTCGGGTAATCCGAGCCCGATTCGGGCACCTTCTCCCCGAAGAACTGCCCGAAGTTCGCCGGGCGCGGGAGAATAGGCCCATGTCACATGACGAGCTCACCCAGTGGGACCACGCCGCCCGATCGGCCCTCGCCAGCGAGGTCGGCATCACCGCACCGGAGACCGATCTGCAGATGCTGCTCGATATCGCCCGAGACGCCGCACACGCAGTCAACCGTCCGGCCGCACCGGTAACGACCTATCTGCTGGGTTACGCCGCGGGTAGCGGCGCGAACGTGGAGCAGGCTGCCGCAGCACTTCGCCATCTGGCCGGCGAATGGGATCTCGGCCTGCACCGCGAGTGAGAGTCTGCGTGGCAGGCTGAGTGGTGTGAACTCCCTCGACTGGCACACCGCACGTCGTGTAGCGGCCACCGCTCGCGATGCGCTACCCGTCGTTCCTGCCCGACTCGACGAAGCGGTGGGGTCGGTGCTCGCCGAACCGCTCACTGCGCTCAGCGACCTGCCGCCCTTTCCGTCGGCTGCCATGGATGGTTTCGCCGTCGCCGGCAATGGCCCCTGGCTCGTCGCCGAGTCCACTCATCTCGCCGGTCACGAAGAGCCCGCACCGCTCGAGCCGGGTCACGCTCTGTCGATCGCGACCGGCGCTGTACTCCCCGCTGGTGCTACGGCCGTTGTGAGATCCGAACTCGCGATCGTCGAGGGTGCCCTGCATGGATCGCGCCTGTTCACCCGCGATCCATTGACGAATCTGCCGGATGAGTCCAGTCCCGCTCCGACTCCAGGAACCGACATCCGTGCCCGCGGAGAGGAGTGCGCCCAGGGCGATCGACTCGTCGAGGCCGGTGTCATCGTGACACCGGGGGTCGTCGGTCTGGCAGCTGCTGCCGGCTACGACACGCTGGCAGTCGTTCCTCCTCCCGTCGTCGGTGTCTTCGTCATGGGGGACGAACTCCTCGAGCGTGGTCTTCCGCGACCGGGTCGGGTGCGCGATGCACTCGGTCCCCTGCTCCCGCCGTGGCTTGCTGGCCTGGGTGCACGGGCGAATCCGCCCATCCGTGTTCCCGATTCCCTGGATGCACTCCTTGCCGAGATCGACGATGCCCAGGTCGATGTCATCGTCACCACGGGATCTACCGCTGCCGGACCGGTCGATCACCTGCATGCTGCCCTGGATTCGCTGCGGGCTCGCTGGCTGGTCGATGGAGTCGCAGTGCGTCCGGGTCACCCGATGCTGATGGCGGAGCTGCGCGATGGCCGCATCCTCATCGGCCTTCCGGGCAATCCTCTGGCGGCGGTCTCGGGACTCATCACCCTGGCCGGTCCGCTCATCGCCGCGATGCGAGGTATCGACGAACCCATCGCGTCCGGGATCGAAGCGATCCTGCTCGACGACGTCACCTCCCATCCCCACGACACTCGACTGGTGCCCGTGGCCATCGAACCCGGCGAGGTGACTCATCTGGCGCGGCCGCACCTGCACGCCGGGCCGGCGATGCTGAGGGGACTCGCCCAATCGGACGGCTTCGCAGTGATCACACCGGGCACCGGCCAGCGCGGCACCGGCGTGCAGGTCCTGCCCAATCCCCCCATCGTCTGACCCACCGGAGTAGCGTCAGGGCCTGTGGCACGACGTTGGCTGCGCGAGGGTGTGACCTTTCGGCAGAACGAGGACGAAGACGACGAGGCGAGTCGAATCGTCCTGCCATCACGAGGACTCAATCCGGCCTGGCAGATCGGCTTCCGGATTCTCATCGCGGTCGGTGCACTCCTGATCACCGCGATCATCGTGTACCTCGAGCGGGATTGCTATGACGACAATGGCGTCCTCGGGGAGATCACGTTCATCGATGCGCTGTACTACGCCACCGTTTCCCTGTCGACGACCGGCTACGGCGATATCGCGCCGGTCTGCGAATCCGCCAGACTGGTCAACGTCCTCGTCATCACGCCGCTTCGATTCGTCTTCCTCATCGTCTTGATCGGCACGACCGTCGAGGTCTTGACGAAGCGAACCCGTGCAGAACTCCGCCGCAGAGCCTGGAGGCGCAAGGTGAACGATCACACCGTCATCATCGGTTTCGGTGTCAAGGGACGATCCGCCGCGAGCATGCTGCTGGAAAACGGCGTCCCCGCCGATGAAATCGTCGTTGTCGCACGCGATCGTGAGCCGATCGACGATGCGAAGCGCATGGGAATCGTCGGTGTTCAGGGTGATGGGCGCCGCTCGGATGTCCTACACGAAGCTGCGACGGAACGCGCGAAGCAGATCATCATCGCCACGGACGAGGATGACACGACCGTTCTGGTCACGCTGACTGTCCGTCGACTGAATCCCTCAGCGAACATCGTGTGCGCGGTGCGTGAGGCGAACAACACCCAGATCCTGCGCCAATCCGGTGCCGACAGCATCATCCCCACGGCTGAGTCCGCGGGCAACCTCATGGCGTTGACTCTGATCTCACCCGAAGCCGGTGCCTTGATGGAGGATCTGCTCGAGTCTCGGCGCGGCCTCGAGGTCGTGCAGCGACCGATCACCAAGGAGGAACTCGGTCTGGCACCCAGTGAGATCAAGGGTGGCAAAGAGATCGTCCTGGCGGTTGTCCGCGATGGTGATGTGCGCAAGTTCAACGAGGACAATCTCGTTCGGGTGCTCGACAAGAACGATCAGCTCGTGGTGATCCGTGAAGCGCAGGTGCGCGATGGAGACAATCGCGAACAGGTTCTCGGTCCGGCAGGGACATACACCAGCGGCGACTGACGCTGATCCCCTCCCACCCCGGCCCGACCTGGCAGACTCCTCTGTCATGCATGCGATCGTCATCGACTCCCCCGGAGACCCCGATGTCTTGCACTGGCGGGAGGTCGCTGATCCCGAGCCTGGTCCCGGCGAGGTTCTCGTCGAGGTGGCCGCGAGCGCGGTGAACAGGGCGGACATTCTGCAGCGCAAAGGTTTCTATCCCCCGCCTCCGGGTGCCAGTGAGATTCCGGGCCTGGAGTGCTCCGGTCGCGTCATCGCGTTGGGTCCCGGGGTCGATTCGCTGGCGGTCGGTGACGAGGTGTGCTGCCTGCTCGCCGGTGGTGGCTATGCCACGAAGGTCACCGTCCCGGTCGGACAGTGCATGCCGATCCCGACAGGGGTGGATGTGGTGACGGCAGCGGGACTTCCCGAGGTCGCCTGCACCGTGTGGTCGAACCTGGTGATGATGGCCGGAGTGACCCGGGGGGACTGGCTGCTCGTGCACGGCGGGGCCGGCGGGATCGGCACGATGGCGATTCAAGTCGCCCGGTTGCTCGGCGCCCAGGTCGCGGTCACCGCGGGAACCCAGGCGAAACTCGACACCTGCGCCGAACTCGGTGCGCAGGTGTGCATCAACTATCGCGATCAGGATTTCGTCGAGGTCGTGCGTGCCGAAACAGGTGGCCGCGGTGTCGATGTGGTGCTCGACAACATGGGGGCGGCATACCTGCAGCGCAATGTCGATGTACTCGCCCGCGGTGGCCGCGTGGTGATCATCGGTCTGCAAGGTGGGGTGAAGGGCGAGCTCGATCTCGGTGTGCTGCTGCGCAAATCCGCGACCGTCCGGGCTACGACACTGCGATCTCGTCCACTCGAGGAGAAGGCTGAGATCTGCACTGCCGTGGAGCGCAATGTGTGGCCGTGGATCGCGGCGGGGCTGCTGCGCCCGGTCGTCGACCGTGTGATGCCGATGGCGGATGCGGCGGCCGCCCATGCGGCATTGGAAGCCGGCGAGATCTCCGGAAAGATCCTGCTCACCACCTGATCGAGTGGGCAGATCGCGCGGGCACAAACGCCGGCTGAAAGGTCGTTCAGGCGGCAAACGCCGGCTAAGCGGCCGCCATTTGGCCAGCGTTTGCGGCCTGAGCGACCGATTGACCAGCGTTTGCGTGGTCTAGGACGGCTCGTCTCTCCCTGGGCGGTTCGCGCGACTCAGGTCAGGGGGAGGGCGGCGATGCGGCGTACCAGGTACGGCGAGAACCAGCCGGCATAGCGCTCCTGCAACACCGGGCTGCGCCAATCCGATCCGGTCACGATCTCGCGACAGGTCGCCGCCCCGCAAAGACAGGTGAATTCGTCGTAGTCGCTGGCATCGCACATCGCATAGTCGAAGCTCAGTTCCTCACCCGGTTCGATATCTCGCATGGCGACCAGCAACTGCGATCCCAGCAGCCCGCAGTTGGGTTCGCAGGAGTGGTTGAGCATGTCCCCGGCCTCAGGCGTGGGAGCCGAGACGAGGAACAGGTCGGCATCGATCTGGATCGATCGGCTTTGGCGATCATGCGGCAACTCAGCCAGGCTCGCCCCCGTCATCACCCAGCCACCGAAACAGGCCACGGTCTCACCCGCAGCGATCGGCTCGACGACGAACGAACCCCAGCCCTTGGCCCCGGCCGGACGCGCCTGCGCCTTCGGGGTCAGCCAGTTGTAGTCCAACGCGGGTCCTCTCCGTGGGGAAGTAACCGGTCAGGACCGGTCATGAGACAAAGCAGCCTGAGATTGTGCCATGCCCGGGTGAACACGCCTACGGTCCGGGTGTTCTCAGAAGGTGACACCATGGAGGGCATGAGTGATCAGCCGTCATCGACCGATCCCGCCACGAACCCCTCGCAAACCCCGACCGTGATCGGGCCCGATGGCCAACCCGTGACCGCGATCGTCGCAATGCCGACTCAGGGTGAGGATGGGGCCGGTGACGGGCAGGCCATCACCGATCTGGTGTCCCAGCCGGCGAAGGTGATGCGCATCGGATCGATGATCAAGCAACTGCTCGACGAGGTGAAGTCCGCACCCCTCGACGAGGCCGCCCGTGCCCGGCTGCGCGATATCCACGCCCGCTCGTTGAGTGAACTCGAGGACGGTCTGGCACCCGAACTCGTCGACGAATTGCAGCGCCTATCCCTGCCCCTGACCGATGACGTGGCACCGAGCGAGGCCGAACTCAGGATCGCGCAGGCCCAACTCGTCGGCTGGCTCGAAGGGTTGTTCCACGGCATCCAGACAGCGCTGTTCGCCCAGCAGATGGCTGCACGTGCTCAGTTCGAGGAGATGAGACGACGAGCGGGTGCACCGCAGGGGATGCTCCCTCCGGGAGTCGTCCTGGCACCCGGTGAAGACGGTGGTGCTGACACATCGACCGATCGATCCAGTCACGGTCCCTACCTGTAGTCGCGGGTGCCGACCACCCAACGTCTAATCTTGGTCGCATGATCGATCCTGCGCTGCTGCGCGAATCCCCCGACGTGCTGCGTGAATCCCAGCGCCGACGCGGTGAAGATGTCGCCATCATCGACACCCTGATCGATCTCGATATTCGCCGCCGCGCGGCCCAGCAGGCCTTCGATGAGGTGCGCGCGGAGCAGAAGCAGTTGGGCAAGCGCATCGGGCCTTTGCAGGGTCGGGTCAAGAAGGACCCGACGGACATCGAGGCGAAAACCGAACTCGACGCATTGATGGCCGAAGCAGCCGGACTTGCCGATCGAGTCAAGGACTGTGATGCCGAAGCAACCCGGCTCGCAGCCGAACTCGATTCCACCTGGCTTGCGGTATCCAATGTCGTCGATGACCGCGCACCCGTCGGCGATGAAGCGAACTTCACCGTGCTCGACATCGTCGGCGAGCCAAGGGATTTCACCGCCGAGGGATTTCCGGCGCGCGACCACATCGAACTCGGCGAAATGCTCGGTGCGATCGATATCGAACGAGCAGCGAAGGTGTCGGGCTCCCGGTTCTATTTCCTCACCGGTGTGGGAGCACTGCTGGAACTGGCCTTGCTCAACCTGGCGATCGCACGGGCGACAGCACATGGATTCACGCCCGTCGTTCCACCGGTTCTGGTGTCCCCGAATGCGATGGAGGGAACGGGTTTCCTCGGCCAAGCGGCAGAGAACGTCTATCGCATCGAATCCGATGACATGTATCTGGTCGGCACCGCTGAGGTGCCACTCGCCGCCATGCACTCGGATGAGATTCTGCCCGCCGACTCGCTACCACTTCGATATGTCGGCTGGTCCTCGTGTTTTCGTCGCGAGGCCGGGACCTACGGCAAGGACACCCGCGGCATCATCCGCGTGCATCAGTTCGACAAGGTAGAGATGTTCGTGTTCACCACTCCCGAGGAAGCCGAGGCCGAACACCAGCGACTTCTGGCATGGGAGCGGCAGTTCATGGACGATCTCGAGATCCCCTATCGCGTCATCGATGTGGCCACGGGAGACCTCGGTGCGAGTGCGGCACGTAAGTTCGATATCGAGGCGTGGATTCCGACACAGGGTGCCTATCGCGAAGTGACGTCAACATCGAATACGACCCAATTCCAGGCGCGCAGACTGCGGGTGCGATTGCGTGACGACGACGGCACTCGCCCCGTCGCAACACTCAATGGCACGCTGTGTGCGATGCCACGCATCATCGTCGCCCTGCTGGAGAACCATCAGCAGCCCGATGGTTCGGTCCGGGTTCCCGCTGCGCTGCAGCAATTCCTCGGTCGCGAGGTTCTGGTGCCCGCGAGGTCTTTCCAGTAGCGATGGGCTGCAAACCGAGTCGGTCACGTCAGCGTTATCTGATTCCGATCTTCATCAGTGCCCTGGCACTTGCGGCCTGCACCGGTGGTTCTGCCACCGATCCCACCGAAGCCCCGACGTCTTCACCCACCGCGACCTCGGGGTCACCGACCGCCTCCGCACCGACATCGACACGCGGCCCGTCGCCGTCACCTGATCCGACGATCACCGTTGATCCCGTACCGGTCCTTCCCGGAACCGCACGCGGAAGGGTGATCTTCGTGCAACAGGCCGAGGATGCCTCGCTCGTCGCCGGGGGACGTCCGATCCGTCTGACCTTGACGCGCACCGCCAATATCGTTTCCTGGTTCTCAGCCCCGTCGCAGCGACGAGCCGGGCAGATGTCGACCGAGCAGATGCTGCTCACCCTGGGATGGCGTCCCGCCGAAGATGGCGCGACGGCACCTCTTCCCAAGCCACGACCGCAGGCGCTGCTGGCCTATGCCGGTGGGGCACTGCCTTTCACCATCCAGCGGGCGAACGTCCGTGCTGACGGAACGCTCGTGCTCGATATCGCACCTATCGGACCGGCACCGGAAACAGTCGATTCATACGGACCGGTGAGCCTGAGTGTCGATGGTGTGCCCGGTGTTCGTGTGCAACGCGCTGAGATAACTGCGGGCTTGACCACCATCACCACGATCACCGGTCGAAATGCCCAGCAGGTCACCGTGCAGTTCGTCGACGACAACGGCAACACCGTCGAGTCGCGTTTCCTTGCCCCCGATCGCCCCGAGGTGCGGCTTGGTCCGATCACCGTCGAATCGGGGGCACGACTCGATGAGGTGGTCCTCACCCTGAGCGCTCCGACAAGCGACACCCGTGGAGTCGTCGCACTCACCGGCATCATCGACCTCGGTGGCACCCCCGTGCCGCTGGAGGCGACGATCGCCCGCTGGACCCTGCCGAAACGCTGATCGGGCCCGTCACGCTCGACTCACTCAGGCCGGCACCTGCGGTAGGTGAGACAGCGCCGTCGCGAACCGCTCATCGCTGAGTTCCTCATCCACCATCGACCCGGCGAGATAGGACTCGTAGGCGGCGAGATCGAAGTGACCGTGGCCGCACAGCGCGGTCAAAATCACCGTCTCCTCTCCTGTTTCCTTCGCCTGCTCGGCCAACCGGATCGCCTGGGCGATCGCGTGTGTCGGCTCGGGTGCGGGCACGATGCCTTCGGTACGTGCGAACTTCACCGCACCGGCGAAGCACTCGGTCTGGGGAATCGCGACCGCATCGAGCAGACCGAGCTCGTAGATGTGCGAGATGAGCGGTGCCATGCCGTGGTAGCGCAAACCACCGGCGTGGATGGGGTCGGGCACGAACTCATGCCCGAGGGTGTGCATCTTCATCAGCGGCGTCATTCCCGCGGTGTCACCGAAGTCATAGGCATAGGTGCCCCGGGTCAGCGACGGACACGATGCGGGCTCGACCGCAGTGATCTGCGGGTTGATCTTGCCGGCCAGCTTCTCGCGCAGGAACGGGAACGACAGCCCGGCGAAGTTCGATCCACCACCGGTGCAGCCCACGATGTGTGTCGGGGTGTCACCGGCCATCTGCAACTGCAGCAGTGCTTCCTCACCGATCACGGTCTGGTGCAGCAGTACGTGGTTGAGAACCGAACCGAGGGCGTAGCGCGTGTCGGGATTCATCGCCGCAACTTCAACGGCTTCGCTGATCGCGATGCCCAGCGATCCTGACCAGTTGTTCGGGTCCTGCGCCAACTGCCGACCGACCTCGGTGACATCCGATGGGGAGCGGTGGATCCTGCCACCGAACGTCTCGATCATCAATCGGCGGTAGGGCTTGGCGTCATAGGACGCACCGACCTGCCAGATCTCGCATTCCAAGTCGTAGAGCGCACAGGCGAAGGCCAACGCCGTGCCCCACTGACCAGCACCAGTCTCGGTGGTGAGTTTCTTCGTGCCTTCCTTGGCGTTGTAATAGGCCTGCGGCACGGACGTGTTCGGCTTGTGCGAACCGGCGGGGGAAACGCCTTCGTACTTGTAATAGATACGCGCTGGGGTGCCGAGCAGCTTCTCCAACCGGTGCGCGCGGAAGAGCGGTGATGGACGCCACTGGCGATACACATCGAGGACACCGCCGGGAATCTCGACATACCGATCGGTGGTGACCTCTTGCATGATGAGGTCCATCGGGAACAGCGGAGCCAGGTCGTCTGGTCCGACCGGATCCATCCGACCCGGGTGCAGCGGCGGGGGCGGCGGCACGGGCAGATCGGCGACGAGGTTGTACCAGGTCGTGGGCATCTGATCCTCGTTGAGCACGTACTTGTGCTGGCGTACCGAGTCGTCCATGGGTACTTCCCTCCTGCAGCGTCGCGTCCCCGTCGGTGCGTTCAACTTTCGATCGTGGGCGCCTGCGGCTGCCCACCACGATGTGAGGCACTGACTGGACCGTAGACCCGGCCTGAGAACATGGCAACCGTGTCGGGTGAATCGAGTGAGATATTCGTTCCCGACGGTTTGGGCCTGATCGCCACGGATCTCGATGGGACCCTCCTACTGCCTGATGGATCCGTGGGTGTGCGCACCCGCACCGCTTTGGATGCACTACGCGATAGCAGCTTGGATTTCGTGATCGTCACGGGCCGTCCGCCGCGCTGGATCTCGCCCGTCGTGGAGATGACCGGGCACCGCGGTATCGGGATCGGGGCGAATGGTGCGGTGATCATCGATCTTGCCGACGGGAATGTGACCGATGTGTTCGCACTTGACGCCGACACTGCTTTGGAAGCCGTCGATCGGATCCGTCGAACTCTGCCCGGGGCGGTGTTCGCGGTTGAGCGGGCGCGTCCGGGTGGGCGGCTGGCCCCGACCGGTGGTGCTGGCTACGACGCCTTGGATGCGACATTGGCCGACGCGACGGAGTTCGCACTCGGCGATGGGTATCGCCCGCGTTGGCCGATTCCGGAGGGCACCCACATTGCGCCGATCGAGGAACTCGTCGCCGCCGGTGACGTGGTGAAGTTGCTGGTCCGGCCCGCCGATGATCATGGTTTCGATGCGGATGGCTTCTTATCGGCCGGGGATGCGGCCTTAGCCGGGTTGGTCGAGGTGACGCATTCGAATCCGGCTGATCGGCTGTTGGAGATCAGCGCACCGGGGGTGTCGAAGGCGAGCACCCTGGCTCGGGTTGCACGGAGCCACGGGGTGGACCACACCCGGGTGGTGACGGCCGGCGATGCGCCGAATGACCTGCCGATGCTGGCGTGGTCGTCGACGTCGTATGCGGTGGCCAACGCTCATCCGCTGGTGCTGGCTACGGCGACCCATCACCTGCCGTCGAATGAGCGGGAGGGTGTGGGTCAGCTCATCGAGGCGGCCCTAGCCGCCGAGACCTAAACCCGAGGCGGCCCTAGCCGCCGAAACCTAAAGACGAAGCCGCCCGTCTGAGTTACCTGAATGGTCGCTAACTAGCCGAGTTAACGACCATTCAGGTAACTCAGACGAATAGGGGTGGGGTTGGGGGGGAGGGAAGGCGTGTTGTCCGGATAGCGGTGTGACATCTCCGGGACGGATTTGCGATCTGAGCGTTATCTCGTAGTGTCCTTTTCGTTATCTTCGCTGGGAAGGTAGCGCCCGGTGCACCGCGTCGGGGAAGGATGCGAGACCACCGGGAGCGCCATGCAGCAGCGAAGCCTGACCCACTCACGTCACACCAGCACCATGAATCACTCCCGTGACAGCGGACTAAGACCGACCTCCCGTCGAGCCCGACGCGCGCCCGCTCTGCGGCAGGGAACCAGCCACGGCGCCATACCGGTCACCCGGCCAAACATCTCGCTGATCACCACACTCATCTTCGGGCTGATCGCCGTGCTTCTCACCGGCGCCTCGAGTGCACCCGCCCAGGCCGTACCCGATGTCCAGCCTGCGGCACCACCTGCCCAGATCACCGCCTCCGCGGATTCGAGCGAGCGCGCCGAATCCCGATCGATCCGCAAGCGCGATGCGGCCCGAGCTGGCAAGGCCACCGCGCGTGAGCGCCGCCATGCCCGTTCGGCGATCCGCCAGAGCGTCGCCGATCTGGCGCTGCGGCAGGAGGGCAAGGCCTATGCCGCTGGCGGCGAGGGGCCCAATGCCTTCGACTGCTCCGGTTTCACCCTGTTCGCCTGGCAGTCAGCCGGCGTGCAATTGACCCATTACTCCGCCGGGCAGTACCAGCAGGTCAAGAAGATCCCTGCCGAGGCGGCGATGCCCGGCGACCTGGTGTTCTATCTCAGCCGTGGCGCGCGCCACGTCGGCATGTACATCGGGGATGGGCAGATCGTGCACGCCTCCGACTATGGCGTCGGAGTGATCGTGTCCCCTGTTCGCGGCACCCCGTGGACCAACGCGCACTTCACCGGGTTCGGTCGGGTCACCATTCCCGATGCGCAGGTGCGCAAGGCCGTGAAGGAACGTCGCCAGCGCCGCTGATCGACGATCCTCGTTCGGATTTCAGCCGATTTCGCCGGATCGGACACCGCGCAGCCACTCGTCGGCATCGGTGAAGTCGCTATCCGAAACTCCCTTGCGGATGAGCGGCTGGCGGCCATCGTGTCGGGGATAGGAACCGAGGAAGCGCACGTGGGCGCAGATTCGGTGCAGGCCCTTCAGTGCTTCACCGACTCTTTCGTCATCGACATGGCCTTCACAGTCGATGGAGAAGAAGTAGTCGCCCATCGCCCGACGGGTCGGTCGCGACTCGATGCGGGTCATGTTGATGCCGCGAACGGACAATTCCGTCAAGATCTCCAAGAGAGCCCCGGGATGATCGGCATGCATGAACAGCACGAGGGTGGTCTTATCGGCACCGGTGCGGTCCGGCAATGGGCCCGGCTGCTCGACGACGATGAATCGTGTTGTCGCATCGTCGTTATCGGCGATGCCATCGGCGAGGATGTCCAACCCGTATTGCTCCGCGGCTATTCGCTGGGCGATGGCCGCATCGTAGGTCGCTCCTTCGGTCAATGCTTGAGCGGCACCAGCGGTTGACATCGCGGGAATCACGACGGATCCCGGGAGGTTCTCAGCGAGCCAGCCTCGACACTGCGCTTGTGCGTGGGGGTGGGTTGCGACCACACGCACATCCGAGATCGAGGTTCCCGGTCGGACGAGTAACGCGAACTGCACCGGGATGGACACTTCAGCAGTGATCACCAGGGGCGAACCGGTCGCCAACTCGTCGAGGGTCGTCGCGACTGAACCTTCAACGGAATTCTCGATGGGCACGAGCGCACCTCGGACCTCACCGGAGCGGACCAGATCCAGTGCAACCGTTACCGAGGGTGCAGGCTGGCCATCCGTATCCGGCATTCCCAGAACGCGCCAGGCAGCTTCGGCGAATGTTCCGCGCGGTCCGAGGAACGCGTAGGTGCGCGCGGTCATGGCAGGCTCCGCAGAATCTCGTCTAACGCCTGCTGTTCCTCCGGTGACAGCAGTACCTCGGCTTCACCGCGCCGTATCCCCTTGATGTAGGTGCGTGATTCCGCACGGGCATGGATCGTCGTCAATACGACTCCATCCCCGAGGTCATCGGTGAGCGCCACGGAGAAGGACATGCGCCCACCCATATCACCAAATGCGTCATAACGGACAACGGACACGTGGCGCAGCGCTTGCGACAGATCATGTCGAGTTCGCTGCAACTGCGCAGTCAATTCCGCGACCTCCGACCGAAGGACCTCCACCTCGTCGGCCTTACGTGCAACGACCTCGACGAAAGACTCCGGCCCGTCGCCTCCCTGGAGCACCGAGTAATCCCGGCGCATCCGCGCCGTCCGGTTCGCGAGCAACACGATGAGCACGAGGGCGACACCAGCGGCGACGGCAGCGATGATGGCCACCAGCGATGTGCTGGACGCATCCAAGGTCATGGGTAGGCAGCCTAGTCCGATTCACCCGAGCATCCGGCTACGCCTACTACTGTGGTGCCGTGCCACTCGCCATGGAGTTCGATCTCGGCGCCTGGGACCCGATAGTCCGCATCGTCCCCTTCACCATCGGGGCGGTGTTATTCGTCCTCAACACCCTCAGCCTGGTCCGCACCATGGTGATTCCCCGGGCGATTCCCTCGCTGCTGGCCGCGGCGGTGACACGCCTGGTCAATAGGGCGTACACCCTGGCCGCACGACTGCACCCCAACTTCCGTCGACGAGATCGCATCCTGTCGTGGAACGGTCCCGTCGCAGTATTCGCCAATCTGAGCGTGTGGTTGATCATCTATGTCCTCGCATACGCGCTGATGATCTACGGCATCAGCGACTACACCTTCGCCGACAGTCTCGAGGCGGCGGGTTCCGGACTGTTCACACTCGGGCTTTTCGGCACACCCACCGAAAGTCAGAGTTTCGTGGAGTTCATGGCGGCAGCGACCGGGCCGGTCGTCATCGCCCTGCTCATCGGTTTCCTGCCCACGCTGTACAGCGCCTGGCTCGCCCGAGAGAACGCCACCTCGCTGCTGGGCACGATGGCCGGCGAGCCCGCGTGGGGTCCGGAGTTGCTCGCGCGCACCAGCCTGCTGGGTAGCCAGATCCGACTCCAGGACATCTTCACCTTCTGGACCGAATCAGCGGCGAATATCCGCCTCGCGCAAACCCTGTATCCACCACTGAGTCGCATGCGCTCGGCAATCGCCGAACGACACTGGCTGATCTCACTGCTCGCCGTGATCGACGCAGCGGCATTGAGCACCGCGCTGAACTCCAAGGGTCCGCGCGTCCAGGCGCTGTCGTTGATCGAAGAGGGGTCCTTGACCATGAACGCCCTACTTGCGGCGGAATTGAGCCAAAGCACTTCCCGCACGCTGCGGCTTGCAGCCAAGCGGACCTTATCGCCTCACCATCACACAACCGATTTCTCCGAATATCTGCGGCAACTCGATCAGATTCCCTCAGATTCGACGGGTATCGCCTCGGTCCGCAAAGCCATCAGTACCGACACGTTGCGCACCGGAATGGGCACCGCAGGTGGCGACATCCTCGGCAGCGAAGCACATCCGATCCAGCTGACCCGAAGCGAATTCGATGAAGCGGTAGCCATGCTGACCAAGGCAGGTGTCCCGATCGACACCGACCCCGATAAGGCCTGGGCGTACTTCTCGGCCACGCGTCAACGTTACGAATATGCCGCCTATCGTCTCGCGATGATCTACGACGCGGTGCGGGCGCCGTGGAGCGGCGAACGCAAACCGACGACCAAGGTGATCCACCCGACCAGCGCCGTTGCTGAGGACGATGGCGCATCCAGTCCTGAAAAGCCCGACACCACACCGTGAGCTGGTGGGATCCCGGCGCTCTGGCCGTCGCCTTCGGAGTCATCTTCCTCGCTGAACTCCCCGACAAGACGATGGTGGCCACCGTCATCCTGGCAACCCGGTATCGGCGACTTCCCGTCTGGTTGGGAGTCGGTGCGGCCCTCGGGGCGCAAACCGCGATCGCCGTCGCCGCGGGCGGTCTGCTGTCATTGCTGCCACAACTGGTCACCCTGACGATCACCGCGGTGCTGTTCACGATCGGGGCAGCGTTCATGCTCGTCACCGGCATCCGTACCCGCGGAATCGGTGCGGATGATGAGCCGAGCACAATCACGACGACATCGAGCTGGCGCATGTTCGCGATCAGCTTCGGGGTGCTCTTCACCGCTGAGTGGGGGGACCTATCCCAATTGTTCACCGCGGGACTGGCCGCGCAGAGCGGTGCTCCGATATCGGTGTTCCTGGGCGCCTGGGCCGCACTCCTCGCGGTGTCGGGATTGGCCGTGCTCGCGGGAACGTGGCTCTCGCGACGACTCCCCCTGTGGATCGTGCGCATCGCCTCAGGTGTCGTTCTCGCCGCTCTCGCGGTGTGGACGATCGTGGAGTTGATCGCTCAGCTATGACTCAGGCTGAGGGCTTCACTGCCTCTATCGTCGCGGACACGAGATAGTCGGTGATGTTGCGCCCCGGGGCCCACTGCTCCATGAAGATTTTGCTCTCGTCCTTGGGCGCGATGCGAATATCGGTGAATCCTGCCGCCTCCATGTGTTCGTGCAGGGCCTGGATCGAACTCGCGCCGGATATGCAGCCCGTATACATCGATAGGTCATCGGCGACATCAGCTGGAATCTCCGCTGTGGCGACGACATCCGAAATCGCGAGTCGCCCGCCCGGCTTGAGCGCACGATAGGAATCGGTGAAAACCGCAGCCTTGTCCGGTGACAGATTGATGACGCAGTTGGAGATGATCACGTCGACGGAATCGTCGGCCACGGGAAGGTGCTCGATCTCCCCAAGGCGGAATTCCACGTTGGTGTAGCCACCCTTCTCGGCGTTCGCGCGTGCCTTGCTCACCATCGCCGGAGTCATGTCGACACCGATGACGTGGCCGGTTTCACCAACGGCCCGAGCAGATAGGAAAGCATCGAAGCCAGCACCGCTGCCGAGGTCGAGAACTGTCTCTCCGCTTGTCATCGACGCGATCGCGCCCGGGTTGCCACAGCCGAGACCGAGGTCAGCCCCTTCGGGGATCGCGGCGAGTTCCTCGTCGGTATAGCCCATGAGCGACGATGAGACGGGGATGACGCTCGACGTGCTGCAGCACCCGGACTCATCAGCCTCGGCGATCACCGCGTAGTTGTCGCGGACGGCCGTGCGAATCTCATCCCGTGACACCTGACTCATGAAAATCGCCTTTCTCTCCGTTTGGATCTCGTGCTCACGACCTACCGCAGAGTGATCTGACGGGTCTGCAATCCCGATCGTGCGCTGCGCTCGGCAGAGGTCAATGCAGTCGTGACCTCGTAGGCCTCGCTCAACCGAACACCGAAGGTGCTGGCGGCCTCCTCGCAGACATCCGCATCGGCGCCCTCGGTCAGTTCCCACACCGGAACGAGAAGGCCATCGGCACGGAACGATCCGACGAAGCGACTGGGCACATCGGGCAGTTCTGCACCACCCGCGGCACGCAGCCGCGCCAGTGCATCGAGCAGGCGCTCCTCCGGCTGGGGCAGCACCCACCTCAGGAATCGCTTCTCACCCATTTCCACCCAGTACGCGGCCTCGACGGTGGCCAACCGCACCGTCGGCATGACCTTCTCATTCGCACGACGCATCGATTCGCCGACATCGCCGCTCGGATCTACGTCATCGGCCATCCAGTAGTCGAAGGAATCATGCACGGTGACGTCGAGTGGAACGTGTGCGAGGAGATCCTGCAGGCGGGGACCGCTGCCGTCATGGCGCATCGGTGGGATCGGAGTTCCCGGTTCCGCATCGAGTGCCTGAAGAAGTGCCGCAGCCGCATCGCGGCTGGGATCACCGGAGTTCGTCGTCACCTGCAGGGCGAGATAGATCTCGCCGGTGTCGCGGACCAGAGCAGGCCAGGCCATCGGCAGCACCGTGGTCAGCACCACGGTGCGGTCGGGATGATCAGTCAGGTGAATGGGTGCGGTAGCCGCGGGCACGATCTCGCGCAGTGCCACCCAGTCGCACTCACCGGCCAATCCTTCGAAGGGTCGGCCCACGGGTGCTTCCGTGCGGGACGTCGACCTGCCATGGCAGGCCTTGTACCGGCGACCCGAGCCGCACGGGCACGGTTCACGCATTCCCACAACGGGGATGTCCGCTGCATCCCGTGGCGCGGCAGCAGGGGACTTCGCACGCTTCCTACTCACGACGGGTGAGCCTACGGCGTGCGACCGAGCAATGTGCTCACTGCCCCGGGCCGGTTGGTGATGATGGCATCGACATCCAGGCTGACGCACAGATCGACGTCCGCCGGCTCATCCACGGTCCACACGTGCACCTGGTGGCCACGGTCGTGGATACGCGAGACGTAGTCGGGGTGCTCGCGCAGATACTGGATGCTCGGACCCGCGATGTCGATACCTGCGGGCAGGACGCCGTCGGCATGTCTTCGCGGTGGAGCATCGAACAGATACACCAGCGGGATCCGCGTCGATCGACGACGAGCTCGCTGCAAAGCGGCAAGGGAGAACGACATGATGCGGGTCCCCGCATCGACACCGAGTCGCCCGACTCGCTCGAGCACGTCGATGACCGCATCCTCCAGGCGATGCGAATCACGGGTGGGATGCTTCGTCTCGATCGACAGACCCAGCGGTTGCGGGCCGGAGTCGGCGATGTCGATGAGCATGTCGAGAGTCATGATCCGATAGGCCTCGCCGTGGTGAACGTCCCGACCGTGCGGGTACCTATGCGTATCGAGTTCGGCGAGGCTCAGGCGGCTCACCGCGCCACGACCGGTCGACGTGCGGTCGATGAGGGCGTCGTGCACGAGCACCAGGTGACCATCGCGGGTCAATCGCACATCGCACTCGAAGGCATCGGCGCCCTCGCGTATCGCTAACTCATAGGCCTCGCGGGTGTGCTCGGGCTCGGCATGACTCGCCCCCCGGTGCGCCACCACCAACGTCATCTGTAGCCCTTCTTCGGGTAGAACGTGCCCGATTCGGGCCTGATTCGCCCAAAGTACTACCCGGAGAACAGGACTCCGGGGTTGAGCAGGTCCCGCGGATCCCACGCGCGCTTGATCGCCCGCATTGCGGCGACCTCGCTGTCTGAGCGTGACGTGCTCAACCATTGCGTCTTCGCCCGACCGATCCCGTGCTCGGCCGACACCGCACCGCCATAACCGGACACCACCGATAGCACTCGCCGATCGATCTCGTCGTCATCGGGCGCGGGGCCGGAGATTTCCACATGGATATTGCCATCGCCGAGGTGGCCGAAGACACCGAAGGCAGCCACCGCCGGATAGTCGAGCATCCGGGTCCGCAATTCCTCGGCACAATCAGCAAGGTGGGCCAGCGGGACCGAGATGTCCATCTTGTGGGCCACACCCCCGGGCGTGGTCGCCGCGTGGGTGGTGAACGCCTCGGACTGCAGTTCGCGATACGCCCATAGACGTTCCTGATCGAGTCTGTCGATACCGATCACGACATCGAGGGAATCCAACACAGCAGCATCGAAACCCTCGCCCGTCCCGCCATCGGCGACCTCGAGCAGCAAACCCAGGCGATGCCGGTTCGGCCAGGGCCATGGCAGGTCGCTGATCGCCATCGCCAGGTCGATTCCGGTGTCATCGACCACTTCCGCCGCTAGCAGCCGGAAATCCGCTGCGACCGCTGAACTCAGCAATCGCATGGCTGCGGCGTAGTCATCGACTCCGATGAACGCGATCGAGGTGTCCGGCGTTGGTCGATGCAGGCGCAGACGCACCGCGGTAATGATCCCGAGTGTTCCTTCCGATCCGGTCAGCAAACCGGCAAGGTCATATCCGGTGTTGTCCTTCGCCAGCCCCGCCAGGTGCTCGACGATCTCACCGTTCGGCAGCACCACTTCGATTCCCGCCACCTGCGTACGCGTCATGCCGAAGGCGATGACTCGGATGCCACCGGCATTGGTCGCGACGGTGCCCCCGATCGTCGCCGAATCCCGAGCGGCCAGGTCGACGCCGTAATCCCACCCGGCCGACCGCGCGTGACGTTGCACCTCACCCAAGGTGACCCCGGCCCCCACGGTCAGTTGGCCCGAAACCGAATCGACCGGGTCGATGCGCTGCAGGCGCCTGGTGCTCACGACGACGGTGTCACCATCGACCGCGGGAATGGAACCGCCAACCAAGCCGGTGTTCCCGCCCTGCACCTGGATGGCGACACCGGCCTCGGTGCACGCGCACACGATCTCCGCCACCTCGGCAGTGGTGCCCGGTCGGACCACCGCGATCGCCGATCCTCGCCAACGCCGTGTCCAATCGACGACATAGGGCTCGATCAGTTCAGGATCGACCAGCACATTCTCGGACCCGACGACGCGGGCCAATGCGGCAGCGAGTTCCGCACTCACAGCAGATCGCGCACCACGATCGTCGCGTCACGGTCGGGACCGACTCCGACCGCCGAGATCGGAGCACGGGACACCTCCTCGAGGAAGGTGATGTAATCGCGCGCTGCTTCGGGAAGATCCGCCACGGTCCTCGCGTGGCTGATGTCGTCATCCCAGCCGGATAGGTACTCATAGATCGGCTTCGCGTGGTGGAAGTCCGTCTGAGTCATCGGTATCTCGTCCTGGCGCACACCATCGACGTCGTATGCCACGCACACCGGGATGCGTTCGAAGCCGGTGAGGACATCGAGTTTCGTCAAGAAGATGTCTGTCAAGCCATTCACTCGCGTGGCATAGCGGGCGATCGGGGCATCGAACCAACCGCAGCGCCGCGAGCGACCCGTGGTCACACCGACCTCGCCCCCGACCGTCTGCAAACGCTCGCCATCGGCATCGAATAGTTCGGTCGGAAAGGGACCGGAACCGACGCGGGTGGTGTAGGCCTTGAGGATGCCGATCACCCGGGTCAGGCGGGTTGGTCCGATGCCGCTGCCGGTGCATGCACCACCGGCGGTCGGATTCGATGACGTGACGAACGGATAGGTCCCATGGTCGACATCGAGCAACGTGCCCTGGCCGCCTTCGAGGAGCACGGTCGCACCTTCATCGAGAGCATCGTTGAGGATCAACGCGGTGTCGGCGACGTACGGGCTCAACCGGTCGGCGAAGGCGAGCAGTTCTTCGGTGACAGCATCGACATCCATCGCACGCCTGTTGAACACCTTCACCAGTACCTGGTTCTTCGACTCGAGAGCGCCTTCGACCTTCTGGTGCAGGATCGAGGGATCGAATAGGTCCTGTACGCGAATGCCGAGGCGACCGACCTTGTCGCCATAGGTCGGCCCGATTCCCCGTCCCGTCGTGCCGATCTTCGCTTTGCCGAGGAATCGCTCGGTGACCTTGTCCAAGGTGACGTGGTACGGCGTGATCAGGTGCGCATTGGCGCTGATGAGCAGCCGTGACGTGTCCACCCCGCGTGCTTCGAGGCCGGCCATCTCGTCGAAGAGCACCTGCGGATCTATGACGACACCATTGCCGATCACCGGGATCACACTCGGCGACAGGATTCCGCTCGGCAACAGGTGCAGGGCATAGCTGGCATCCCCGATGACGACGGTGTGTCCTGCGTTATTGCCTCCCTGATAGCGCACGACATAGTCGACGCGATCCCCGAGCAGGTCGGTGGCCTTGCCCTTGCCCTCATCACCCCACTGGGCACCGAGCAGTGCGATGGCCGGCATAACGAACCCCTCTAGCGATCGTGCGGTGTTCCCTGCGATCTCGGCGGTATCGCCCCGGGCGTGCCGGTTGTCACGGGAAACGTTGACGCTGCAGGCTATCGGACGACCTCACGCGCTAGGTGGCTTCCCAGTGCCTGCCCGCTCAGCCAGGCTGATTCGGTGCGAGGTCCACCTGCCCAGGCATCACCGGCGAGGCCGATGCGCTCGACGAGGCCGAACTCGTCGGTGCGTGCGCTGAGCGGGCGGGCATGCGTCCACCGTTTCACGGTGAACCAGGACGGGTCGCCGGTGGGACGCAGCACACTGGACAGCGATGCGAGCATCGCCGGTGCGGCGCCGAGCGGCTCAGTCAGATGCCCGGCGGCCAGGGTCGCCGAGGAATGCGCGACGAGCACGGGTGCATCGTCACCACGGCGGCGACCATCATCGGCGACGAAAGTCAGCACGGCCTCGTCATTGACGAACATGCCGTCGAATTCCGGCCAGCACACGTCGTCATACACCGCGGTCATCGACATCACCGGTTCCCAAGCGGGCCCGTCGTCGAGTAGGGCACGCGCATCAGCAACTGAGTCATCCGCGAGCAGTGGCATCGCCTGGGGATCGGGGACGCAGACTGCCACCGCCGCGTAGTCCTCATCGGCCACGATGATGCGATCCCCCTCGCGACGAATCGGCGGAACATCGATCGGGTGGCGGATATCGACAAGATCATCGGGGAGTAGACCCGCCAGATCCTCGACCACTGATCGCAGGCCGCGAGGGGTGGCGTAGCGCATCGGCCCGAGCTTCGGTCCGATGATGCCTCGCGTATCGGCAACGTGGAAGGTGTCGGTCCACGGACGCACGACTGCGCGCTCGATCAATCCATCCACGACCTCGACGAAGCGATCATCACGCGCGGTGAAATACGCCGCACCGACATCCACGACACGACCGTCGTACGCGGTGCCGGTTCCGCGCAGGGTCTGCGCCGCGAGACGGCCGCCAATGCGGTGACCCCGATCGAACACGCGCACCGGGACGCCACCCGCCGCCAGCGCACCCGCACAGGCGATTCCTGAGATGCCGCCGCCGATGACGGCGACCCGCCGGCTCATGGATCAGCCGGACAGTGCAGCGGTGGCTTCAGGGTCGCAATCGTCGAGGAACGTCGCGCAGCGTTCTGCTTCGTCGGCCTCGTTGATCGCTGCCGCCGCCCGTTGCAGGTCGGCCAGGCAGCGCAGGAAGCCGCGGTTGGGTTCATGCGACCACGGGACAGGACCGAATCCTTTCCAGCCGTTGCGGCGCAGGGCATCAAGACCGCGGTGGTAGCCGACACGGGCGAACGCATAGGACTCCATCACGCGTCCGTCGGTCCACGCTGCATCCGCGAGCGCGGCCCATGCCAACGATGAAGTGGGGTGGCGGCGAGCGACGTCATAGGCGTCCGCACCGCCCTCGAGTTCGACTCTTGCATCGACATCATCGGGCAGCAACGTCGGTGGCGGGCCACCCAGCAGGTTCTCGTGCAGGCTCATGTCGTTCTCCTCAGGTGATGGATGCGGCGTAGATCTCGTCGATCGCTGCGCTCAACGTCGCGGTGAATTCCTCATCCGATTGCGCAGCGCTCAGACCCTCGGACAGCGCGCGGGAGAAGCTCGCGATCATGCCGTGGTTCGCGGCGAGGATGTCGCATGCTTCATCTCGGCTGTAGCCACCCGACAGGGCGACGACGCGCAGGACCTTCGGGTGATCGATGAGCGGGGCGTAGAAGTCGTTGTGGCTGGGCAGGGTGAGCTTGAACATCACCTGCTGACCATCGGGAACCGAATCCAGACCAGCGATCAGGCGTTCACGCAGGATGTCTTCGATCGCCGCCTTGGTCGGCGAGTGGATGTCGACCTCGGGTTCGAGGATCGGCACCAGTCCTGAACTGAGGATCTGCAGGCCCACCTCGAACTGCTGATCCACGACCGATGCGATGCCGGATGGATTCGCATCCTTGATGACAGAGCGCATCTTGGTGCCGAACACACCTTTGCTCACTGCCCGTGCCAGCAGTTCGTCGAGTCCGGGCATCGGTTTCATCACCTGCGCACCGTCGACCTCGTCGGCCAATCCCTTGTCCACCTTCACGATGGGCACCACGCGCTTGACATCCCACAGGTAACTCGGCGTCGGCATGCCTTCGATGTCACGATCCATGGTCTGCTCGAACAGGATCGCCGCGACGACCTTGTCTCCGACGAATGCCGGATTGGTGATGATGCGTGAGCGCATCGCGTGAACGAGATCGAACATCTCCTCGTCGCTGGACCAGGCCGACTCCTCGATGCCGTAAAGACGCAGCGCCTTGGGGGTGCTGCCACCACTTTGGTCGAGTGCGGCGATGAATCCCCTACCGCTGCTCATCTGCGCGCGCATCTGCTCATTCGCCATGTCAGTCCCCTTAGTCAGCACTGCCCATCGGTGGACGGGAGTCGGTGTCGATCGCGGTGCGTCCACCCTATCCCGCGGCCACCAGGGCCGACCAGCACGCCGATACGGTCATGACCATGCCGTCCGCGTCCTCGTCTGATGCTCCGCTCCTCGATCCGCTGCCCCTACGCGCCGATACCCCCGGGGCCGCCCAGGTCACACATCTGAACAACGCAGGCAGTGCCCTGCCGCCGCAGATCGTGGTGGACACCCAGATCGCCCACCTGCGCCGCGAGGCCGAAATCGGCGGCTATGAAGCGCACGCTGAGGCAGTACAGCGTGTTACCGATGTTTCGGTATCGGTTGCCCGGCTGATGCGTTCCCGCCCCGACCAGGTGGCACTCGTCGAGTCGGCCACCGTGGCTTGGGATCGGGCACTGCAGGCGGTCGTGCACACCGAGCCGCTGGAGCCCGGTGATCGCATCCTCATCGCATCGGCGGAGTACGCCTCCAATGTGCTGCCGCTTCTGCAACTGGCTGCTCGCACCGGGGCGATCGTGCAGGCTATCCCCGACGGACCGGATGGTTCGGTGGACGTCGAGGCGTTGACCGGGATGCTCGACGAAGACGTGCGGATCGTGTCGATCACCCACGCGCCCAGCCACAACGGTGTGGTCAACGATGTCGTGGCGATCGGCGACGCCCTGCGGTTTTCCGGCTCCGCCGCCTGGTACCTCGTCGATGCCTGCCAATCGGTGGGGCAGATGGCCGTGGATGCCTCGCGAATCGGTGCGGACTTCATCTCGGCTACCGGACGCAAGTTCCTGCGTGGTCCCCGAGGGACCGGATTCCTCATCGCCTCCGATCGCGCGCTGACCGACCTCGAGCCCTATCCGCTGGACCTGCATTCAGCCACCTGGACCGGCGGTAGCGGATACTCGGTGGCACGTGGGGCTCGCCGTTTCGAGACGTGGGAGCGGTCCTATGCCGCGCTGCTGGGCATGGGTGCGGCCATCGATTACGCGCTGGACCTCGGGTTGGACGCCATCCGCGAGCGCATCGATTACCTCGCGACCCGACTGCGAACGGAACTGGATGAGATCGATGGGGTGACGGTGCGCGATCGCGGGTCGGTGAAGAGCGGCATCGTGACGGTCACCGTGCCAGCACCGGGCGCATCCGAGATGGTTCGCGCCCTGCGCGAACGCGGCATCAACACCTCCTTGTCAACGCCTGATTACGCCCCCGATGAGTTCGCTCGGCAGGGGATCGAGTCGATGGTGCGGCTCAGCCCGCACGCCTACACCACCGACGAGGAGATCGACCTCGCGATCACCACCATCGCCTCCCTCGTCACGCATCCGTCGTAGTCGGGGGTTGGTGGAAGGGGTGGCGGCGGATCCAGGCGTGCATCGCGATCGCCGCTGCAGCGCCCGCGTTGATCGACCGCGTCGACCCGTACTGGGCGATCGACAACACGGCGTCGCACGCCTCATGCGCCTGTTCTGAGAGACCTGGTCCTTCCTGGCCGAACAGCATCATGCAGCGCTCGGGCAGGTCGTAGGTTTCCAGTGGTACGGATCCGGGCAGGTTGTCGATCCCGATAACCGGCAATTCCTGCTCCGCGCTCCACGCCAGCAGTTCCCCGACGCTGTCGTGGTGGCGCACGTGCTGATACCTCTCGGTCACCATCGCTCCGCGCCGATTCCATCGGCGCTTGCCGACGATGTGCACTTCGGCGACGTTGAACGCATTGGCGGTGCGCACGACTGACCCGATGTTCATGTCATGGGCGAAGTTCTCGATACCGACATGCAGAGGATGCCGCCTTCGATCGAGATCGGCGACGATCGCCTCGCGGCTCCAGTATCGGTATTCATCGACGACGTTGCGGGTGTCACCGTGCTCGAGAAGGTCCGGATCGAGGCGAGCATCGGCTGCCAGCGCGCGAGCCCATTCCTCCGGCCCACCCGGCCATGGGGGGACGCCCACAGCCGCTCCATCTTCCGATGCGAATTCCACGCCGCCATTAAAGCGTTTCGTCACGACGCCTGATCACACGTGGAGAACCGTCGCTCAGAGGTCACGACGTAAGCAGGAAGCCCACCGATGACTCTTGGCCGTCGGTGCCGTAGGAGCTGGTCGTCACAGCCACGTGGACAATGGAACCGAACGACGTCACCGAGGAGTTCACGTTGGCGTCGAAGAACCATATGTAGTCTCCTGGTGCCGAAGCCTTCCAACTCCTCGATTGCGGCTCTCCTATGGTCACATCGAATGTCTGCACAACCGAAGGCGCGACGTTCATCGTGATCTCGAGCGTGGCAAGTGACGGACTCGTCCATGTGATCGTGGCACTTCCCACAGGCTCCTCCACGAACTGAATCGGCAGAGTCTGCTGCACCGGATAGGTCGCCGCGTTATCGACGAAGATGCTGCCTGCACCGCGCATCGACTCCAGCGGGCCGTTGATACCGATCACCCGCAGCACGACACGACCATCGGCCACCCGGGCCCGCTTGATGTCCACGATCTGACTGCGCTCACCGGCGATGGAGATCGCCGCATTCGGCGTCGAGTCCTTCAATCGTTTCGACTTCGCGGTCCACCCGAACTCCCGCAACATGCCACGCGTCCCGATCGACTCCGCCTCCCGCGCTGGACGATCGGTGAAACGCGTCACCGCTGCCCGGGAGATCTCCACCCTCGCCGCATCACCCTCGAGCGGGGTGACCCGGATATCGGTGCTGTCGACAACGAACAGATACGACACATCCTGCGCCGCGTGCGCCGACAACGATGGGGCGACAAGCACCGAGGCCGCTACCGCCATTCCGCTCAGGATTGCGAATCTCCGCCTCATAGTGACCAGGTTCCCAGATCGCATCAGCGGAATGCCACACGAGAGACCGTCACCCCCCTTCGAAGGCGGCATGGGAAGTGCCGGGTCACGAGGAAATGTCGGCCTAGACTGCACCACGTGGTGCAGCCTGCGATGACCTCGAGCCGAGGCGTGACACCGCTCTCGATCATCGCCAACCTCATCCGTGGTGCACTGATCGGCGTCGCCGAGGTCATCCCCGGGGTCAGTGGCGGCACACTCGCCCTCATCGTCGGCATCTACGGCCGACTCATCGACGCCGGTGCGACTGTCATCCTCGCCGCGCGCCGACTGTTGCACGTCACCCGTGCCGAACCGGGCACCCGATCGGCCGGACGAACGTTCGCGTCCGCACCATGGGGGCTGCTGATCCCGGTCGGCATCGGCATGGGCGCTGCGGTCATCCTCGGCGCGCGATTCATCGAACCACTGCTCGATACCCATCCCGAGCAACTGCGTGCGGTGTTCTTCGGTCTCGTCGCCGCCGGGATCGTGGTGCCCGCGGGCATGGTCGCGCGGCTGGGCCGATGGCGCCCGGCCGAATACGTGCTTGCGCTCATCGCTGCCGGCGCCGCCTTCGCACTCACCGGACTGCCCCCCACCGAGATCGCCGACCCCTCGCTGATCATCGTGTTCTTCGCCGCGGCGATCGCCGTGTGCGCGCTCGTGCTGCCCGGCGTCTCCGGGTCGTTCCTGCTGTTGTCGGTCGGCCTGTACGCGCCCACCATCGCGGCGGTCAACGACCGCAACGTCACCTATCTCGCGGTGTTCGGCCTCGGCGCTGTGCTCGGCCTGGCGGTGTTCGTGTCGGTGCTGCGCTGGCTGCTGATGAACCGACTGCGGGTGACGCTGGTGATCCTCAGTGGCTTGATGCTCGGATCCCTACGCGCCCTGTGGCCGTGGCAGGACGACGATCGCGGGCTGCTCGCCCCGAGCGACAACGTGGCGCTCATCGGGGTGCTCGCGATCATCAGTGCCGCTGTCGTGCTCGGGCTCATCGCACTCGAGCGACGCTTCGGTGCCGATGAGTCCGATGCGGACCTCGTGCGCTGATCAGACGAAGGAGTTTCGGACCTAGAGGCCGAGGTCGGTGAGGGTGTAGGCGGCGCGGTACTCCAACCCCGCGGCCTCCACCGCGTCACGCGCCCCCCGATCGACGATCACGGCGACGCCGGCGATGTGGGCGCCGACCTCGCGCAGCGCCTCGACCGCGGCCAGCACCGATGATCCGGTCGTGGAGGTGTCCTCGACGGCGAGCACTCGACGCCCGGCGACATCGGGACCCTCGATACGCCGCTGCAGACCGTGGGCCTTGCCCTCCTTGCGCACCACGAACGCATCGAGCACCCGACCGTGCGATGCCGCCGATGCGTGCAGCATCGCGGTCGCGACGGGATCGGCCCCCAGCGTCAAACCCCCGACGGCGTCGAAGGTCCAGTCCTCGGTCAGATCGAGCATCACCCGACCGACGAGCGGTGCGGCGACGGAATCGAGGGTGATGCGGCGCAGATCGATGTAGTAGTCGGCCTGCGCGCCGCTGGACAGGGTGACCGCACCGTGCACGACCGCCTTGTCCAGGATCTCCTCACGCAACGCACTCCAGGCGGGGGATTCCATGGGCATGGCCCCACCCTAGGGTGCGGTGCATGGACACGTCCTCGGTGGTGCTCACCGGTGATACGCCAGAAGGTGTCGCCGAAGCCATCCGCGCGTCGATTCCCGGTGCGATCAGCCTGCCGGACTTCGACGATGACGACGCCTGGGTCGCCCGCACCGCACTGGCGACCACCGCAGCGGTCACGCAGGGCCTGCTGACACCACCGCTCCTACTCGTCATGTCAGGCGCGCTCGCACACCACGCGCCCGCCCTCGGGTTCGCCCAGCGTGCAGCACGGCGTGCAGTGCGCGGATACGTTTTGATCGATCCGCAGTTGCCGCGACCCGGTCAGGCCAGTGATTGGCCGGATGCACCGGTCATCGTCGTTCTCACCGATGCCGACGATCCGCGGGCACGCGATGCCCGCCTGCGCGGCTGGGAGGTCCTCACCGGCGATGCAGCGCATCTCGTCGCCGAGGTCGCCGCACGACCCTGATCACCGGCTAGGCGACCCGAGTCATCGCTGGGAACCCGCCGAAAAGGTAGCGACCAAACAGGTAACTCGCACGAGCGGGGGGTTCTACAGAATGAAGAAGACGCTGCCCCGGCCCAGCAGCGGCTCCTCACCGAGATTCCCATAGAAGGACAATGAAACCTGGGCGCTATCGGTCGTGACGTCACTGGTGATGGAGACCTCGAAGGAATAGTCGTCCACCGGCCAAGACGCGGACGTTTCCGTTCCCAGCGTGATCTCGAAAGTGCGGTCGGCACCAGCGAAGGGCGACATGTCCAGCACGATCCTGGCGGTCGTCGCGCTGGTCAGTGTCACCACCGCCGTCGTGAACGGCGGTGCGTCCTCGGCCTCGCTCGACATGTTCTGGATGTCCATTGTCTGGTACTGCGGGTACGTCGGTGCATTGTCGATGAACAGGCTGCCCGCACCCTTCCCGGAAGTGAGGGGACCGGTCAGCCCCTTCACCCGCAACACCAGCACTCCGTCGGTGAAGCGAGCTCGCTTGATGTCGACGATCTGACTGCGCTCGCCGGCGATCGAGATCGAAGCGTTGGGGGTCGAGGCCTTCAACCGCTTCGTCGCCGGAGTCCAGCCGAACTCCCTCAGCAACCCCCTCACACCGATCGGCGCCGCATCGCGGGCCGGGCGATCGGTGAATCGAGTCGCCCGTGGTCGGGTGACGACGACCTTCGCGATCGCTCCCTCGCCGGGGATCACCTCGATCCGCTGCGCATCCACGACGAACAGGTTCGACGTGGCCTCCACGTTCTCCAGTGCCGAAAGTGCCGAGGGTGTCGCGAGTGCCGAGGGCGCGAGAGCCACCGAAGTGGCGGCGAGCGATCCGATGATGAGGCCGGTCAAGGTCCGGGTGAGTCGACGCATACGTCACTATGGCACCGCATGGGGTGGCGTTGCGACTCACATCGTCGCTCAGCGGGCCGGTCGACGTCCCGTCACCCGACGCACCACCGGGCGCGGCAGATAGCGCGTCGCGGCACCGAGGCTGCGATACAACGGGCCGGCGACACTGATCACCCGGCCGCGATCGGCATCGCGCAGTGCCTGCGCCACGACATCATCGACGCTCTGCCACATCCAGTCGGGCACGCCACCCATGCGCATCCCCGCGCGATCATGGAACTCGGTGCGGGTGTATCCCGGGCACACCGCCACGGCATGCACTCCGGTCCCCTCGAGGTCCAGCGAGAGTCCTTCGGTGAACGAGGTGACCCAGGCCTTGGCCGCGGAATACGTTCCACCGGGGATCCAGCCGGCGACGCTGCTGACGTTGATGATGCGGCCGCTGCGCCGCGCGACCATGCCGGGCACCGCAGCATGGGTCAGTCGCAGCACCGCGGTGACGAGCACATCGAGCATCGCCTGCTCGGCCGCGAGGTCCCCGTCGACGAACGACTGCGTGAGCCCGAAGCCAGCGTTGTTGACCAGCACCTCGATGGGCCGATCGGAATCAGCGAGGCGTTGCTCCACACGCGCCATTCCCGCCCGATCGGATAGGTCCGCGGCAAGGACCTCCACCTCGCGACCGGCGGCACGCCAGCGCTGCGCGAGTTGCTCGAGGCGCTGCTCATCGCGGGCGACTAGGACCAGGTCATCACCCCGGGAACCGAACGCCTCGACGAATCCGGCTCCGATCCCGGCTGTCGCCCCGGTGACCAGTGCCCGACCCCCGACGTGTGCTCGACCCATCCCGTGCTCCCCTCGCTCTCCCGGTGAATTCCCAGCCGCTGGCTTCGACTCCACTCGAGCGTCTCACGTACTGTGCTGAGCATGCGGATCCGCCGGGCGACATCGGCCCTGCTCGCCGGTGCCCTGGTCACCGGTCTGCTCGGGGTGGCATCGGCATCCGCGCAGGCCGGCTCCCCGACCGCCGGCGAATCGGTGAGCGGTGCTGCGGCGAGGGACGCGCAGACGCTGATCGGGCCGCAGGTCGTCAATGGCCGCCTCGGCGACCCCCGCGCGTTCCCGTCGCTTGTCGCCATCGCCGATCGGGCCCGATACCTCGACTCCGGACTGTATGACGCGCAGGTGTGCGGGGGAACCGCCGTCACCACGACGTTGATCATCACCGCCGCACACTGCGTATTCGAAGGCGGCCGCACCACCTCGGCCAATCAGATCGTGGTCGCTCGCACACCCTCGGGTGCGCTGACCGACCCGCAAACCCAGGTCGTGACGGTCAGATCCATCACCGTCAATCCCGACTACGACGAGCGCACTCAGGCCGGTGACATCGCCGTGCTCGACCTGCGCGTACCCCTCGAGGGCATCGAACCGCTGCTGCCCGCACTACCGGGCGAGGATGCGCTGCTCACCCCCGGCGGCGCACCCGCCGCCGTCGCCGGGTGGGGCGCCACCACGGGCAGCGGTCGCAACTTCCCCGATCGATTCCGTGTCGGCGATCTCACGGTGTTCCCCGAGTCCGCCTGCGGAGGAGGTCGGGACTACACGATCGAGGGGGTGACGTTCTTCGGCTACGGGCCAGGTGACGTCGATCCCGAGGTCATGCTGTGCGCGGACGGAGTCCGCAATGGCGCCATCGTCGACAGCTGCATCGGTGATTCCGGTGGCCCACTGATCGCCGGAACCGCAGACGAACGCCGGCTGGTCGGAGTCGTGAGTTGGGGCCCGCAACGGTGCGCCAGCACGTTCTCCGGGGTCTATACCCGCGTCTCAGCGTTCACCTCGTTCCTGCGTGCTCAGGGCGTGCCCTTCGCGCCCACACCCACCGATGCCCCCAGCCCCCCGACCATCGTGAATGCCACGGTGACGCCGACAGCGGCGAGCGTCACCGTCGAGCCAGCCGACACCGGTGCAGCGCCCACCTCGTATCGCGTGACCGCTCGCGATGCCGGTGGTCGCACCGCATCCTGTGCCATGCCGGCGCCCCAGGCTGGCGAGGCGCCCGCCACATGCACGCTGACCAACCTGCGTACTGCTCGTCGCTACACCGTCACCGCGATCGCGCTCACAAACTCGATCGCCTCCGAGCCCTCCGCGCCCGTCACGGTCAAACCCGCCGACCGGCCACGTCGTCCGCGCATCGCCGATGTCGAGGTCTTACGCGGCGGGGTCGCGGTATTCGATGTGCAGCGCCTACGGGCGAATGGTTCGGCATTCACCAAGAAACTCGTCGTGTGCGTCCCCGCGAACCGACGGTCGGGCCTGCCCAAGCGGATGGGGGATATCGGTGCCCGAGGCATCACCATCGTCACCGGCCTGCGTACCGGAGCCGACTACGTCTGCCGGGCTCGGGTGGCCAATGCCGTGGGGGCGCAACGCTCATCTGCGGTAACCCTGCGCGCGCGGTGATGCCGCGGGTCTAGGCTGGCGCCCCATGCGAGCCGCCCTGTATCGACGTCACGGTGCCTCCTCGGTCATCGAGGTGGCCGAAGTCTCCACCCCGGGCCCCGGGCCTGGCGAGGTGCGGGTGCGGCTGTCCACCGCCGGGGTCAACCCCACCGACTGGAAGGTTCGAGAGAACGGCACCGGCTTGGCCTATGACTTCCAGATCCCCTGCCATGACGGTGGTGGTGTGATCGAGGCCGTGGGTTCGGGTGTCGATCCGGCTCGCATCGGTGAGCGGGTGTGGATCTATCTGGCCGCTCATCAACGCCAGTGGGGAACGTGCGCGGAATACACGGTGATCCCAGCACGTCAGGCGATCGCCCTGCCCGAGGGAATCGACTTCGACCAGGCTGCCGGACTCGGCGTTCCCTATCTCACCGCCCACGCCTGCCTGTTCGCCGATGGTCCGATCGACGGCACCACGATCTTGATCGCCGGTGGTGCAGGGGCGGTCGGGAATGCAGCGATCCAGATCGCGGTACGCGCCGGTGCCCACGTGATCACCACGGTGAGTTCACCGGCCAAGGCGAAGATCGCTGCGGCTGCGGGAGCCCATGTGATCGTCGATTACCGCGAGGATGACGCTGCGGCTGCGATCCGGGCGGCCGCCCAGGCCGGAGTCGATCGGGTCATCGAGGTGGCACTCGGTGCGAACCTGGAGTTGGACCTCGCGGTGATCGCCCCGCACGGGTCGATCGTGACCTACGCCTCCGAACCCTCCGATCCCACCATCCCCGTTCGCGCCCTGATGACCGCGAACGTCAACCTGCGCTTCATGCTCCTGTATGGCTTCACCCCGGCGATGCTCGCCGCCGGCATCGCCGATGTCACCGATGGGCTCGCCGAAGGTGTGTACACATCACTGCCGCTCACCCGATTCGATCTCGAGCAGGCCGCTGCGGCGCAAGATGCCGTTCAGGCCAACGCGGTGGGCAAGGTCATCATCGATCTTCCCTGACCTCTCGCGACCCTGACAGGATGGTGTCGTGAAGACGATCACCACCGAGCAGTTGCGGGGCATCCTGCACGATCTGCCCGATAACCCTCGCATCGTCAGCTCCGGCAACTTCGCGATGCCGAACACCGTGCTCGGGATCATCGACGAGGTAGTCCCCCGGTATCGGTTGAACATGCTCAACGCCCAGCCCGGTGTTCCCGATCGTGACGGGGTGACCCACGAGACGATCTTCGTCGGTCCGGGAGTGCGCAGCAATCCCCGCTTGGAATACACCCCGTGTCGGTTGAGCCTCGGGCCGATCCTGTTCCGGGACGAGCATCGGCCCGACGTCGTCGTCATCCACACCTCCGCCCCGCGCTTCGACACCGTCAGCCTGGGCATCGAGGTCAATGTGCTGCCCGCCGCGATCGAAGTGGCCCGCGAGCACGGGGCGATCGTCATCGCTCAAGCGAATGAACGCATGCCCTACACCTATGGCGATGCACAGATCTATGACTCCGAGATCGACTACCTCATCGAGGTCGATGAGCCGATCGCCACCCATGAGCCAGGTGACCCGGGCGATGTCGCGCGTTCGATCGGCGAGCGCATCGCGGATCTGGTGGCCGATGGTTCGACATTGCAGTTGGGTATCGGCGCCATCCCGGACGCGGTGCTGCGAGAACTCACCTCACATCGTGGTCTACGCATCTGGACGGAGATGTTCTCCGACGGCGTGCTTGCTCTCGATGCCGCGGGATGCCTTGACGGAGATATTCCGCTCACCGCATCGTTTCTCTTCGGTAGTGAGAACCTCTATGACTTCGTGCACCTCAACCGGCGCGTACGCATGCTGCGTACGGAGAACACCAATGACCCCGGTCGCATCGCGCGGCAACGTCAGATGACGAGCGTGAACTCCGCGCTGCAGGTCGATCTATTCGATCAGGCGAATGCCAGTCGTATCCGCGGACGCATCTTCTCCGGCTTCGGCGGTTCGGTCGACTTCATCGAGGGTGCTCTGCACTCCCGTGGTGGTGCGGCGTACATCGCGCTGCCTTCGTGGCATCCGAAGGCCGGAGTCTCGACGATCGTGCCACGCATCACCGAGCCGCTGACGTCGTTCCAGCACAGCGCTGTGGTGACCGAACACGGCGTGGCGCCGGCGTTCGGCCATAGCGAGCACGAGCAGGCCCGGGCCATCATCGAGTCGGCAGCGCACCCCGATGCGCGCGACGGCCTGCGTGAGGCTGCCGGGCAGATGGGGCTGCTGGCGACCTGACCCCTACGCTGCCTCCATGCGCATCGTCGTCACGGGGGGTGCCGGATTCATCGGCTCGCACTATGTGCGCCGCCTGTTGACCGGTGCGAGTTCACTCGTTCCCGAGCAGGTCGTCGTACTCGACAAGCTCACCTATGCGGGCAATCTCGCCAATCTCGATCCGGTTGCCGATGATCCACGATTGCAGGTCACCGTCGGTGACATCTGCGATGCCGATGTGCTCGATCAGGTGCTGCCCGGTGCCGATGTGGTGGTGAACTTCGCAGCCGAAACCCACGTCGACCGGTCGATCCACGGCCCCGCGGACTTCATTCTCACCAACGTCGTCGGAGCCCAGACACTGTTCGATGCCTGCCTGCGGCATGCGACACCGCGCGTGGTGCATATCGGCACCGACGAGGTGTACGGCTCGATCGAATCAGGGTCGTGGACCGAAGACTCACCGCTGCTGCCCAACTCCCCGTATTCGGCGGCGAAGGCCTCGGCGGAACTGCTCGTGCGTGCCTATCACCGCACCTTCGACCTGAACATCTCCAGCACGCGGTGCTCCAACAACTACGGGCCCTATCAGTTTCCCGAGAAGGTCATCCCCCTGTTCGTGACGAATCTCATCCGGGGCCGACGAGTGCCGCTATATGGCGATGGGCGCAACGTGCGTGACTGGCTTCACGTCGATGATCACTGCGCCGGCATCGACATCGTGGTGCAACGCGGCGAGGCCGGGGCGGCCTACAACATCGGCGGCGGCGAGGAGTTGTCGAACGTCGAACTCACTCGAGCGATCTGCGATGCGATGGGCGTGGCCTGGGGCGACGTCGTGGAGCACGTCCCCGACCGACTCGGTCATGACCTGCGCTACAGCGTCGATGATTCCCGGCTACGTGCCCTGGGTTACTCCCCGAAGCGGACCTTCGCAGAGGGTCTCGCTGAGACGATCGAGTGGTACCGGGCCAACGAGTCCTGGTGGATGCCACTCGTCAGCCGCTGACAATCGCCTCGCTCATCGGCACGCCGATGGTGAAGACGATGATTGTGAACGCACGGTGAACGCCGAGGTGACATTCTGGGCAACGTGAGCACCACGGTGTCCGATGGGAAGACCTTCATGGGTCAACCGCGTGCGTTGGCCACCCTGTTCCTCACCGAGATGTGGGAGCGGTTCTCCTATTACGGCATGCGCGCCATCCTGGTGCTGTATCTCATCGCCCCGCTCGATGGACAGACTCCGCCGGGGCAGGGACTGGGCTTCACGTTGCCGGTGGCTGCGGCAATCTATGGCGCCTACTCGTCCCTGATCTATCTGCTCCCGATCGCCGGTGGCTGGGTCGCCGATCGACTCACCGGTCCCCGCCGTGCGGTGCTGTCCGGCGGCATCGTCATCGCGCTCGGCCACTTCACGATGGCGGTGCCGATCGAGGTCATGTTCTGGATCGGCCTCGTCGCGGTCGCCATCGGGACCGGCCTGCTCAAGCCGAGCATCTCCGCGATTGTGGGCGACCTCTACGCCCCGCATGACACCCGCCGTGATGGCGGTTTCTCGCTGTTCTACATGGGCATCAACCTCGGTGCGTTCATCGCCCCGCTCGTGGTGGGTTTCCTGGCCGATTCGGTGAGCTACCACGTGGCCTTCGCCGCAGCCGGGGTCGGCATGCTGATCGGTCTCATCCAATACGTCGCCGGTGGCAAGGGGATGGGCGAGGCCGGCAAAGCCGTCCCGAAGCCCGCGACCCCGAAGGAGAAGTCCGGCGCCTCGCGGTTGCTCGTACTCGTCGTGGTCGGTGTCGCCGCAGTCCTGGTCGTCGACGTGGTGTTCTTCGGCTTCTCCGCCCAGGTCATCACGATCGCGTTGAGCATCACCGTGATCGGTGTCGCAGTGATCTATTTCCTCCGGCTGTTCCGCAACCCCGACCTCACCCCGATCGATCGTGAGCGCGTCAAAGCCTTCGCCTATCTGTTCATCGCCGCGGCGGTGTTCTGGGCGATCTATGACCAGAGCGGCTCGACGCTGACCGAATTCGCCCAGCAGTTCTCCAACCGAGACATCGGGTCCTTCGTGCTGCCGGTGGCGTGGCTGCAGTCGATCAATCCGATCTTCATCATCATCTTCGCCCCGATCTTCGCCGCGCTGTGGACCAGGCTCGCCGACCGGGCGCCCTCGACTCCGGCGAAGTTCGCCATCGCGCTGTTCGGCGTGGGCCTGTCGTTCCTGATCATGATTCCCCCGGCGATGGCGGCCGACAGCGGACAGGAATCCGCGGTGTGGTGGCTGGTCGGGGTGTACCTCGTGCAGACGTGGTCGGAATTGCTGCTCAGCCCCAATGGTCTGTCAGCCACGACGAAACTCGCTCCCGCCGGCTTGCTCAGCCAGATGCTCGCCCTGTGGTTCCTCGCCACGGCCGTGGGTGATTCCGTCGGTGGACAGTTGGTCAGCCTGGTCGACGTGGTCGGCTACGGCTGGTACTTCGCGATCCTGGGCCTGGCAACCGTCGGCATCGCGGTGGCGTTCACGTTTATCGTGCGAAAGATCAAGTCGCTGATGGAGGGCGTCGATCAGTAAGCCCGACCACACAACTCCGAGGGCGTCGATCAGTAAGCCCGACCACACAATTCCGAGGGCGTCGGCAACTAGGTCCTCTTCGTCGCACGCAGGTAATCCTCCAGTGCGGCGACCTTCAATCCCTGGGCCCGTGCGGCTTTCACGGCGAGACGCAACTCGGATTTCAGGTTCGGCCCGAAGTGCAACAGGATGATCGATCCGCGTGAGAGCCGCTGACCGTTCCAGGTCGTCAGGCGACCCCGATCGACGACCGCGTCCCACATGACGATGTGTCGAATGCCGCATGACGATGCCGCCGCGTGCACGCGCGCCAGCCGAGCACCGGCGCCATAGGGCGGTCGCAGCATCCATGGTCGGGTACCGAGACGATCAGCCAATCGGTCTTGGACCGGGCAGATCTGGCGACGCAGATCACCGTAGTAGGTGTCGAAGGCGGGGTGGCTGACGGTGTGGTTCTGCACCGATCCATGCTTGGAGATCTTCGCGAAGTACCGCAGATGGCCGTCGGCGACGTTCAAGGTGACGAAACTGGTGACGGGAATCTTCTTGCGCCGCACCCAGTCGCGGGCTTCACGTGAATGCACGATGCCATCATCGACGGTGAGGAACACCACGGGATCGTCGGTGTTGACGCGATACACCACCGGAAGCATCGACGATGCGGGGGAGAGGAGAGGTGCAGGTTCGGCGGCGACCTGTCGAAGGTCTGCTCGCACCTCGTGGGCGTGACCGGGTAGGGCTGGCGTAGCAATAGCGAGTATCGCAGCGCAGGCGAGGGCAACCATCGACGTCCCCATTCCCCTCCCCCGCAAACGCTGGCTGAACGGCCGCCATTCGGCCGGCGTTTGACTTTCACAGCGACCGTTTAGCCGGCGTTTGCCGAAAGGCATCCGGGGAGATGTCATCGGTGGCTATCCCACCACCGGTGACAGGCCTTCGCTGCGTACGACGGCTTGCGCGTCGCCGCATTCGGCTAACCAGTTGGCCAGCAGGCGGTAGCCGCCCTCGGTGAGCACCGATTCGGGATGAAACTGCACGCCTTCGACCGGTAACTCCCGATGACGTAGCGCCATGATCACGCCGCTGTCGGTGGTGCCGGTGACCTCGAGTTCCTCGGGCACGCTCGTCGGTTCGACTGCGAGGGAGTGGTAGCGCGTCGCGGTGAAACCATCGGGCAGTCCGGCGAGCACTCCGGTGCCGGCGTGGGTGATGGTCGAGGTCTTGCCGTGCAGCAACTCCGGGGCTCGATCGACGACCCCGCCGTACACCGCGGCGATGGCCTGATGGCCGAGGCACACCCCGAGGATCGGCACATCACCGGCGCATTCGCGCACCACATCCATGCACACCCCGGCCTGTTCGGGAGTTCCGGGGCCGGGTGACAGCAGCACCCCATCGAAATTCCGAGCCTCATCAGGGGTCACCTCGTCGTTACGGCGCACCTCGACGTCGGCACCGAGCTGGAAGAGGTACTGCACGATGTTGAACACGAACGAGTCGTAGTTGTCGATGACGAGGATGCGCACCACGGCGCCATCCTCGCCGACTCCGGCCCGAGGGGGCTACCCTGGGGGTCGACGTCGAGGAGGTACCCCTATGCCGGAGTCCAAGGGCCGCAAGAAGGACAACTACGTCCCGCCGGAGCGCACCGAGCGCAACCCGGTCAAGATCGGCTCCGCCCGCTGGGTGGCCCCCCTCATGGTGGCCCTGTTCGTCATCGGCCTGATCTACATCGTGGCGTTCTATATCGCCGGCACTGACATCCCGATCATGCGCGATCTGAACCCCCTGGTGAACGTCATCATCGGCTTCACGTTCATCACCGGTGGCTTCATCGTCGCCACCCGCTGGAAGTAGCCCTTCTTCGGGCAGGACGTGCCCGAATCGGGCCTGATTGGCCCGAAGAAGCGCTATTTACACCGGTGTAGTTCTCCCCATGTGGGGATAACCCTGTGGATAACTCCCTTTAGGTGATCCCCAGGGGCGCCACGTACGCCTCGATCTGCCCCGTTCGCCACAAAGTCACCATCGCCAACACCACTACCAGGGCGGATATCCCGATCAGCTGCCACGCGGTCCGCCACTGGCGCATCGGGGCGGGGGTATAGACCAGCACCGCGGCCGCCACCATGCCGGTGACCAGGCCACCGAGATGGGCCCGCCAGTCGATGCCGGGGGCGAGGAATCCGATCACCACATTGATCGCCAGCAGGATGAGGACCTGGCGGATATCGGCCCGCAGCCGACGTCCGGCGATGATCAGCGCCCCCATCAATCCGAAGATCGCCCCCGATGCTCCCACCGAAACGGTTCGGATATCGCTGAACGCATACGACGCGACCGATCCGCCGGCAGCCGCCATCAGATACAGCACCACGAACCGGCCGTGCCCGAGGATCCGTTCCAGGGGCGGCCCGAGCACGAACAGCACGTACATGTTGAACGCGATGTGCAGGAACGATCCGTGCAGGAACGCCGAGGTGAGCAGGCGCCACCACTGGTCGTCGATGGCGATCCCGAACGGCCACATACCGAAGTCGACGGCCAATTCGTTGATGCCGACGAGCAATTGGATCGCGAACACCGCGAGATTGATCCCGATCACGGTGTAGGTGACCATCGGGCGATCGATCAGTCGGGCACCGGCCACCGTGGTCGGTTGGCGGATCGCCGCAGCAGCCGCATTCACGCAGTCCGGGCACTGGAATCCGACGCTGGCCACCTGCATGCAGTCGGGGCAGATCGGATTACCGCAACGGGTGCAGCGGACGAAGGTGGCGCGATCGGGGTGGCGATAGCAGCCGGGTGCCGCCGGCTGCCCCGACATCGATGCGTCACTCACGGGTTGATCGCAGCCGACTCATCGTCACTGATTCAACTGACTCAACGCCACAGGAATAGTCCGGGTCGCGGCGTGCTCAGCCGCGTTCGATGGTGACTCCGGTGATCGTGACCGGCTCGACGGGGCGGTCCTGGGCACCGGTGGGGACTGCGGCGATGGCATCGACGACATCGCGTGAGGCCTGATCGGCGCACTCACCGAAGATCGAGTGCTTGAAGTTCAACCAGTCGGTCGGAGCCACGGTGATGAAGAATTGCGACCCGTTCGTGTTCGGTCCCGCGTTCGCCATCGCCAGCAGGTACGGCCGGTCGAAGGTCAATTCGGGGTGGAACTCGTCCTCGAACCGATAGCCCGGGCCGCCGGTACCGGTACCCAGCGGATCGCCGCCTTGGATCATGAAGTTGGGGATCACCCGGTGGAAGATCGTGCCGTCATACAGCGGCGCCGTCGATTTCGTGCGGGCGTTGGGATCGGTCCACTCAGCCGTGCCCTCGGCCAACCCGACGAAGTTCTTCACCGTCTTGGGGGCGTGGTCGGGATACAGCGCCAGGCGGATATCGCCCTTATTGGTGTGCAGGGTGGCATAGAGGTCAGTCGTGGGAGATGTCATGCGCGTCAGTCTGTCACGCGGAGGCGGTGCGCATATGCCGGGCCATCCCGACCAGAGAGCGTTCGAAGGCGAATCGGGCGGCACGTGCTGTCGGCCGGGAGAGGAATCCGGGCAATCCGCGCACCATGATGTCCTCGATCCACTCCACCCGTGAGGTCCACTCGGTGACCGGCACCACCCGCAGGGTGACCATCCCGGTCAGCATCGGGCCCAGTTTCTCGATCACCGCGGTGCGGGACTCGTGGTCGAGGGACACCACGCGCATCCGATCGGGCAGGGCAGCCGGTCCCACCCCGGACGTGGCGATGAACTCCGTGCCCTCCCCGCCGTCGCCGACGGTGACCTCCACCCGGGTCAGCGGCACCCACGCGGCATGCCCGGCCCAGTCGATGAGCTCGGCGAACACCGCATCGGCGGAATAGGGCAGTACGCGTTGGGCTTCGAAGAACACGGGGGTGGGCATGGCTCGAGGCTACCGGCGAAGGGGCACTAGGGCCCCATACGGTCGTATCGCCTTGCTCCCTCGACCCACTATCGAGTCTGTTGGGGTGTTCGAAGGGAGCACACCACATGACGCACGCGCTTCGCAGTTTGATCGGCCTGGCAGCATCGACCGCCCTGGTCGCGGGAGTGATCACCACTGTCCCCGCTGCACAAGCCGACGGTTGGACATCCCAGGCAGTCGCAATAAGCGATGAGATTTTTCTGCCCCGGGCCGGACTCGCCCTGCAGCGACAGGTCGGCAGTGCCGTAGTGGACAGCTCCGGTGTGCAGCATGTCGCCTACGTCGATTCCGAGGCGATCAAGGTCGTCAGCGGAACCCGACAGTGGAGTGCCCCCGCGACCGCAGTCGCTGCCGCAGATATCAATGACCTCGATGGCTTCCACCTCGCCGTCCAGGGAAACACCCTGGCGATCGTTCTCCTCGACGAGACCCCTCGCGGCATCAAACGCATTCGCGTGTCCCGACTTAGCGGTGGTCGCTGGCAGCTGTCGGACACCCTGCTGTATTCCCAGGCCGTCGCTCCCCGCGACATCACGGTCACGAATATCGGCTCGATGCTCTACGTCGCCTTCGCCGATCCCCAGGGCGTGATCTCCCGCAGCTACGCCCCCGCGGTCTGGCAGGTTCCCCTCGCCGGTACGCCCAGCGAACTACCCGCGATCGACGGCGTGACCGACATCGGCGATGGCTTCATCACCGCGAGCGGTCCGAATCACCTGGCCTACGCCTGGCTTCAAGAAGATGGCTCGACCGATCTCGGTCCCTTCGCTCTCACCATCTCCTTCTTCGACACGAGAACCCGGTCATGGTCGCCGCCCGCGGTGGTCGACGAGCGCGTCTATGAACTCGACATCGTCGGTTCGGCCACTGCATCGGCCAGCGGCGCGACCGGCATGCTGGTGTGGGAGAGCGTCGCCGCGGATCGGGATCGACGGATCCGCGCCGCGACCCTGCGCTCCGGCGGCATCGATGCCATCCGAGCGGCGACCCCTGACAACGTGTCCCAGGCCGATGACCTACGCGCGATCTTCAACAGCGGTGCCGACGCCGCGATCGCCGTATGCCGCTGCCCCTTCACTCAGGACTCGATGCCCTCGCGTGACTTCGATCGCAACAGCATCCGCTCCATAGTCATCCCCGCAACCGGGGCGATCCCCACCTTCACGGTGATCGCCGGACGTGATGCCGATGCGCAGGGTCGTCCGGTGACCCCGAGCCCGCGGATCTTCCTCGACGCCGAACACCTCACTCTCGCGGGGCCGCCGACCGGCCCCCTCACGGCCTCGATCGGATGGGAGGAATCGGACGCCTCGACACCGACCCTGCACCTGGCCTCCTACGGGACCGGCGGGTGGTCGAGTGTGTCCGAGGTCGCCCCGGGTCAGTGGCCGCTCGCCGTCCCCACGGCGACACCCAACGTCCTGGGTTGGGGGATGAGCGAACCCTATGCGTTGACGCAGTACACCTCGGTGCACGAACCGCGCCCGACTCCGGCAGAGCCCACTGTGGTGATCGTGGGATCTCGAGCCAAGCCGCGGGTGCTGCTCATCGAGGGCACCACCACGAATATCGCCGATGGCACCCCGGTCACGCCGAGGATCCGGATGGTCAAGCGCGGCAAGAAGTGGCAGACCCTGCGCGATGTCACCGTCTCCTCCGACGATGGCGTCGATGGCAGTTTCAGGGTGCGCAAGACCCGGGCCAATAAGAAGAAGAAGTTCCGGGCCTATGTGGTCATCGACGGACTGCGTTCGAACACCGTCACCATCGGGCGGGGCTAGGTACTGCGTCGCATCAGCGCAGAGAACGACGCCAAACAGGCATAGCGTCACCCGGTTAGTCCGGTTTAGCGTCGCTGTCGCCAATCCGGCTCACGGGGAGGATTCCTCGGGTAGTTCTTAGGGCAGATGAGACCCGAATCGGGCCTGAATCACCCGAAGAAGGGCACGATGTGGAGGCTAGGGGACTCGAACCCCTGACTTCTGCCTTGCAAAGGCAGCGCTCTACCAGCTGAGCTAAGCCCCCGGC
>CAJXYI010000007.1 GCA_913063435.1 uncultured Actinomycetales bacterium
AGGATCTGCAGGACATCATCGCCATCCTCGGTATCGACGAACTGTCCGAGGAGGACAAGATCCTCGTCGGTCGCGCCCGGCGCATCCAGCGGTTCCTCAGCCAGAACATGTTCGTCGCAGAGGCCTTCACCGGCCAGCCCGGGTCCTTCGTGCCGGTCGCCGAGACGATCGCTTCCTTCGATGCGCTGTGCAAGGGCGAATACGACCACATCCCCGAGCAGGCGTTCTTCATGTGCGGCGGCATCGAGGACGTCGAGCGCAAGGCAGCCGAACTGGCCAAGGAGGCCTAGGCGATGGCCGAGCTCACCATCGCGGTGGTCTCCGCTGAGAAGGCCCTGTGGCAGGGCACGGCGAAGAGCATCGTGGCCAAGACCCCGGAGGGCGAGATCGGGATCATGCCCGGTCACGAGCCGATGCTCGCGCTCCTCGTTGAGGCGCCCTTGCGCATCGAGCAGGTCGATGGCACCAAGACCCTCGTCGCGGTCCACGGTGGCTTCTTCTCCGTGGATTCCGACCGCGTCAACGTGATCGCCGAGACGGCGGAAATGGCCCACGAGATCAATGTGGAGAGGGCCAAGGTCGCGCTCGAACGTGCGAAGGCACGCGCGCACGAGGAGGAATCCGAGGCCAGAGCGGCCAAACGTGCCGAAACGCGACTGAACGTCGCGATGGGTGCAGGGCACTAGTCCTCTCTACTGCCGAGTGCGCACCTACGTGCACATTTCGGCGCGTTTTCCTGCCCGTAGGTGCGCAGTCGGTGTTGGTACGGTCTCATCCACAGGTGCTGCATGTGGCCTGGCGAGATGTCGGGTCGCGATCGCATCGTTCGTTCATGGACGAACTCGCAATCCTTGTCGATGACCGCACTCGCATGAAGTACCGGAAGGGTTTCTGGGCTCCGACACGAGGAGTGCGCCTCCCTGATGGTCGAGACGATGTTCTCGCCCGCTGCGCTGCCGCAACGCGTGCGGTGGGCCCCCACATCGCATTCTCTGGAGTCACGTCCGTCGAATTGTGGGAGGGGGTGGAGTCAGACCCCGCAATGTGTGAGTTCACCATTCCTGAGGATGCCCACGATGTCCGACGCCCCGGATACCGATGTCGCCGCCGACTTCTCGTGTCGCAGGACGTCGCGACCCGCCACGGGTTCACCGTCACGACGCCGTCGCGCACCCTGGTAGACCTCGCGGTGAGGTTGAGCCTGCCCAGGTTGGTTGCGGTGGGGGATGACTTCCTCGCCCGTGGCCTCATCAGCGAGAGGTCGCTCGATGAGGTCCTCGGTCGGTCGGTGGGGCAGCGCGGCGTACGTCGAGCACGACAAGCACTGTCGATCCTTGATGCCCGCGCGGAGTCTCCCCGCGAGTCGATGGTCCGGGCACTCCTGATCGAGAGAGGCTATCGGTGCCCCGTACCCCAATTCGAGGTACGTGATTCCTCGGGGCGCTTCATCGCGCGTGTGGATCTGGCCTATGTCGACGAGAAGATCGCCATCGAATACGACGGCGAGCATCACCTGTCTCGGGAACGCCAGGCCAAGGATGCGTGGCGACTCGGGGACCTAGGAGCGCAGGGGTGGCTCGTGGTGACGGTGGTATCCGAGGATGTTCATCGCCCCCACCTGCTGTACGCGAAAGTCAACCGAGCCCTCTCCGCTCGCCGCCCCTGATGCCGAGTGCGCACCTACGGGCACAAAAACGGGCTGAAATGTGCACGTAGGTGCGCACTCGGCTATTGAGAGTCGCTGCCACCCGGCTGCCACAGGACGTCGCCTCGCTCGGCATTGGCGGTGCGAGCGAGGATGAACAGCAGATCCGAGAGACGGTTGAGATACGTCGCTGTCAGCGGATTGACGCCATCGCCGTAGGTCTCGATCGCATCCCAGGTGGACCGCTCGGCCCTGCGGGTGATCGTGCGAGCCATGTGCAAAAGCGCGGCCTGCTTCGTGCCACCGGGCAGGATGAACGACCGGAGTGGTTCGAGGCGCTCGTTATAGGCATCGCAGGCCGTTTCCAGCCGCGAGATGTAGTCGGAAGTGATCCGCAGCGGCGGATACTCCGGATCGGGCACGATCGGGGTACACAGATCGGCACCGACGTCGAACAGGTCGTTTTGCACCCCGATGAGCAACGCGTGCATATCGCCGTCGATCTCGCCCACGGTCACCGCGACCCCGATGCTGGAATTGGCCTCATCCACATCGGCGTAGGCAGCTAGTCGCGCATCAGTCTTGCGGGTTCGAGACATGTCTCCCAGCGAGGTGGTCCCGTCGTCCCCGGTGCGGGTATAGATACGCGTGAGATTGACCATGTCCGCCAGCGTAGGGCAGATGGGAGATATCGGCAGACGCGCCTACCATGGCCACTGTGGAAGCGCTGCGAATCACCGGGGGTGCCCGACTCGTAGGGCAGGTGCGGCTGACCGGCGCGAAGAACAGCGTGCTCAAACTCATGGCCGCAGCACTGCTCGGGCAGGGGCGGACAGTGCTCACGGAAGTGCCGGAGATCCTCGATGTGGAGATCATGGCCGAACTGCTGCGCCGGCTCGGATGCGAGGTGGAGCACGACCGGCAGCGCAGCATCGTCGCCATCGATGTGCCCGCCGCCCCCACCCATCGGGCTGATTACGACCTCGTTCGACGAATGCGCGCCTCGATCAGCGTGCTCGGTCCGCTGCTGGCTCGCTGCGGCGAGGCCGATATCGCGCTGCCCGGTGGCGACAACATCGGCTCGCGGGGACTGGACATGCATGTGGCGGGTCTGGAACGCATGGGTGCGACGGTGCGGGTGGAGCACGGTTTCCTGCACGCGCAGGCTGATCGGTTGACCGGGGCGACCATCTGGCTGGACTTCCCGAGCGTGGGAGCGACCGAGACCCTGTTGATGGCCGCCGTGACGGCGCGTGGACGCACCGTCATCGACAACGCCGCACGGGAGCCGGAAATCATCGACATCTGCCATCTGCTGATCGAGATGGGTGGGCAGATCGATGGCGTCGGTTCCTCGACATTGACCATCGACGGTGTCGACTCGTTGTCACCGGTGCGTCACGAGACGGTTCCCGATCGCATCGTCGCAGGTACGTGGGCGGTTGCTGCGGCGATGACGCGCGGAGAGATCACGATCACGAACGCTCGCCCGGAGCATTTGGAGATCGCACTCGACAAACTCGCCACGGCAGGGGCGGATATCGACGTGCACGCAGGGCAATTCACCGTGCGCATGGATGACCGGCCACGTGCTGTCGACATCGTGACCCTGCCGTATCCGGGGTTTCCCACCGATTTGCAGCCGCAGTTCATTGCGCTGAATGCGATTGCCGAGGGAGCCTCGCTGGTGACCGAGAATCTTTTCGAGGCGCGCTTCCGATTCGTGCACGAACTCGCTCGGCTAGGCGCCGATGTCCAAACGGAGGGTCACCATGCGCTCGTGCGTGGTCGCGACGCCCTCAGTGGTGCGCCGGTCGAGGCGACGGACATCCGAGCGGGGGCGGGGCTGGTACTCGCCGGACTCGTCGCCGATGGGGTGACGACGGTCTACGAGGTGCACCACATCGATCGCGGTTATGCGGGATTCGTCGATGCGCTCGGCGAACTCGGTGCCCAGGTGGAGCGGGTCGACTCGTCGGATCAATAGGTCAGGTCGACCGGGTGAGAACTCGACGCGCGGCCGACTCGTCATTGGGCCAGACCATGACGCGTGGGCCGTCGACGGTCTGGACGAGGGTGGCGCGGATCGAGGCATCCTCGAGCCGTCGCCGCAGCATCTCGCCCTCGATATAGGTGGGTGGCTGAGCGACGGGAACCAGCAGGCCGTATTCGTCCGGGGTTCCCGGACGTGCCGGAGCCGCCACGAGGGAGCCACCGCGCGAGAACGCCCAGCGCAGCAGCAGCACCAGGATGCCCAGGCCGGCGAAGGCCACGATGGGCCCGACGACATAGGAGTAGGAGTTGCCCACGCAGGCCATCGTGGTGCATCCAGGCGCGGTCCGCCACCGGCGTGGGTACCCTGGGCAGATGACGAGCGTGAACGATCGTTCTGCCAAGGTCGAGGAGAGGTCGATCCGACCGGCGAAGGATCGGCCGTGGCTGATCCGGACCTATGCCGGCCACTCCACCCCGGCTGAGTCCAATGCGCTGTATCGCCGCAATCTGGCCAAGGGGCAGACAGGGTTGTCGGTCGCCTTCGACCTGCCGACCCAGACCGGATACGACCCCGATGACCCGATGGCCTCGGGTGAGGTCGGCAAGGTCGGCGTGCCGATCGCGCACCTAGGGGATATGCGTCGGTTGTTCGAGGGCATCCCGCTGGGAGAGATGAACACCTCGATGACCATCAATGCGACAGCGATGTGGCTGCTGGCGCTGTATGCGGCGGTTGCGCAGGAGCAGGGGGCTGACGTCTCGACGCTGCAGGGCACGACGCAAAACGACATCGTCAAGGAGTACCTGTCTCGGGGGACCTATGTGTTCCCGCCCGGACCCTCCCTGCGGCTGACGTCGGACATGATCTCCTACACCGTCATCAACATGCCGTCGTGGAACCCCATCAATATCTGCTCGTATCACCTGCAGGAAGCGGGTGCGACGCCGGTCCAGGAGATCGCGTATTCGATCTGTACGGCCATTTCCGTGCTCGATGCGGTGCGTGATTCCGGGCAGATACCGCCTGAGCAGTTCGGGGCGGTGGTGGCTCGAATGTCGTTCTTCGTCAATGCGGGCGTGCGATTCGTCGAGGAGATGTGCAAGATGCGCGCCTTCGTGGCCATCTGGGATGAGGTCACGCGCGAGCGCTATGGCATCACCGATCCCAAGCAGCGACGTTTCCGCTACGGCGTGCAGGTCAATTCGCTGGGACTGGCCGAGGCGCAACCGGAAAATAACGTGCAGCGGATCGTATTGGAGATGCTGGCGGTCACCCTGTCGAAGGATGCTCGGGCACGAGCGATCCAGCTGCCCGCATGGAACGAGGCGCTCGGTCTGCCTCGGCCCTGGGATCAGCAGTGGTCGCTGCGTATTCAGCAGGTCCTGGCCTATGAGACCGATCTGCTGGAATACGACGACATCTTCACCGGATCCCACGTGATCGAAGCCAAGGTGCAGGAGATGATCGACGAGGCCCGCGCCGAGATCGACCGCGTGCAATCCATGGGTGGCGCCGTCGCGACAGTGGAGAGCGGATACATGAAGGGCCAACTCGTCGCATCGCATGCTGAACGTCGCGCCCGCATCGAATCCGGTGACGACATCATCGTCGGAGTGAATGCATTCACCACGACGGAGCAGAATCCGCTCCTGGCGGACCTGGAGACCGCGATCCAGGTGGTTGATCCACAGGTTCAGGCGGAAGCCATCGCTGCCCTCGAGGCCTGGCGAGCCCAGCGAGATGACGAGGCCGCGGCGCAGGCGCTTTCGCGTTTGCGCGAGGATGCCCAGTCCACTGCGAATCTCGTCGACGCGACGATCGAGTGTGCCCGCGCCGGTGTCACCACCGGCGAGTGGGCCGGGACGCTGCGCGAGGTGTTCGGTGAATACCGGGCTCCCACGGGAGTGTCGAGTGCGGTCGGGATCGCCGAGCCAGGGGGGACCCTCGCCGGTGTGCGCCAGCGGGTCCAGGCGACCGCGGACGAACTCGGCGCGAAACTGCGGTTCCTGGTAGGCAAGCCCGGCTTGGATGGGCACTCGAATGGAGCCGAGCAGATCGCAGTGCGAGCCCGCGATGCCGGCTTCGAGGTCGTCTACCAGGGCATCAGGCTCACTCCGGCGCAGATCATCGCCGGTGCCGTCGAAGAGGACGTCGATGTCGTGGGGCTGTCGATTCTGTCCGGATCGCATCGCGAACTCGTCCCGCAGGTCGTGCGGGGGCTGCGCGAGGCCGGGATGGATGACACGGTGGTCGTCGTCGGCGGAATCATCCCCGAGGCTGATGCTGCGGAGATGATCGATGCCGGGGTCGCGGCCGTGTTCACACCGAAGGACTATGACGCGACAGCGATCATGGATCGCATCGTCGATGAGGTCCGGATCGCCAAGGGTCTTACCCCCGCGTGATCGTGTATCGCTAGGCTCCCGGCGTGCGAATCGTGGTGGCGCGCTGCATTGTCGACTACGCGGGCCGACTCTCCGCGCACCTGCCCGAAGCCGTTCGGGTGATCATGGTCAAAGCCGATGGTTCGGTACTCGTGCACGCCGATGGCGGGTCGTATAAGCCGCTCAACTGGATGAGCCCACCGTGCAACGTGACGGTCACCGTCGACGAGGTGTCAGCAGCGCAAGAGTGGCGGGTGGAGAACAAGGCCGGTGAGATCCTGCACATCCAACTCGTCGAGGTCATCCATGACAGCGAACATGACCTCGGCGTCGATCCTGGGTTGGTCAAGGACGGTGTCGAGGCTCATCTGCAGGCACTACTCGCCGATCAGATCGAACGACTCGGTCCGGGGTGGACCCTCGTGCGACGGGAGTACCCCACCGCGATCGGTCCGGTCGACATCATGTGTCGTGATGGCGATGGGCAGTCGGTCGCCGTGGAGATCAAGCGTCGCGGAGAGATCGATGGTGTCGAACAACTCACGCGCTATCTGGAACTTCTCAATCGTGATCCGCTGATCGCACCGGTTCGCGGTATCTTCGCCGCGCAGGAGATCAAGCCACAGGCGCGCACGCTAGCTGCCGATCGTGGGATCGACTGCGTCGTCCTCGATTACGACGCGATGCGCGGGGTCGACGATCCCGGATCCCGGTTGTTCTAACGGCGTTCGCCCAGCCCACCTTGCCCGCCTAGCCTCGCCAGCCACCGTGGCGAGCACGCAGCGCTGCGAGGACCACCTTGCCCGCCCAGGCAGGTCGCTCGAAGGACGTCAGCGCGATGGGCAGGGCGAAGCGCTGGCGCACGACCGATCGGGGCTGGGTGAATGCTCGCAGTCCGTCAGCACCGTGAATACGTCCGATTCCCGATTCACCGACCCCTCCCCAGGGCAGCGAGGGAACCCCGGCGTACATCACCCAGGAGTTGATGCTCACCATGCCGACCCGCAGCCGACGAGCCGCAGCTTCGACGCGGGGGATGGTTCGCCCGAAGATCGAGGCTGCCAAGCCGTAGCCGGACGCATTCGCCCGATCGACGGCTTCATCGAGATCGCGGACGGAATTGATGGCGACCGTCGGGCCGAAGGTCTCCTCGGTCATGGCGGGGGAGTCTTCGGGAACATCGGTGAGGATGATGGGTTCCACGGTCCGCTCGTCGATCGATTCGACCCCACCGAGCACGGGACGCGCGCCGCGCTCGATCGCATCCGCGACATGGCGCCGGATGGTCGCGCTGGCCTGGGGCAGGGTCATCGGACCGTAGTCGGCCTCGCCATGAGTACCGGGTCGCAGGATCTGGGCTCGGTGCGCAACCGCGGCCACCAGTTCGTCATGGATGTCGCGATGGGCGTAGACCCGTTCCACTCCCACGCACGTCTGACCGGCATTGGAGAACGCGCCGTAGACGATCGCATCGGCGGCCGCGTCGATGTCGGCATCATCGTCGACCAGCACCGCGTCCTTGCCCCCGCACTCCAAGACGACCGGGGTCATCGTCGGCGCGCATGCGGCCAGAATGCGCCGACCGGTGGCCGATGAGCCGGTGAAGGACACCAGATCCACTCCACCGGTCGCCAAGGCGGCCCCCACATTCCCCGCGCCGATCACGGTCTGCACCAGCGGGTGCTCGGTGCTTGCTGAGTTGAAGGCTCGAGCCAGCCAGTCACCGATGGCTGTGGCGAACTCCGAGGGTTTGAAGACCACTGCGTTACCGGCCGCAAGCGCATAGGCGATCGAGCCGATGGGGGTGAACACCGGGTAGTTCCACGGCCCGATCACCGCCACCACGCCGACCGGCTCGTAGGACAGGCTGGCTCGCTGATTGATCGTCAGCAGTCCGCCGGGAACCCGATGCTCGCCGAGCACACGCTCGGCATGGACCGCTGCCCAGTGCAGATGCTCCAGGCTCAGGGCGACTTCCAGGCGGGCGTCATCACGGGGCTTACCCATTTCGCGGTGCACGAGGTCGACGAGTTCCTCGGCATGACGGGCCAGGTAGCGCTTGGCGGTCAGTAACCGGGACCGTCGAGCAGACCATCCCAGATCAGCCCACCAGCGGGCGGCGAGGCGTGCGCGGTCGATGACCTCGCTGACACCCTCCTCCGAGGTGAGGGGGAAGGTGCCGATCAACTCACCGCTGAGCGGTGCGCGGGAATGCAACCAGGTCGTGTCCTGCGGTGCTGTAGGGCTCATGGGTACGACGCTACTCCTGACGACCGCCCTCGGCACGGGCGTGGGCGGTGGCATGGGAGACTCCGGTGAATATCAGGTTGGATATCAGCGTCGATTTCAGCGACGTACGTGGCTACCGAGGGAGCGTGGATGAGCAACGGGTCCGTCACCATCGTGGGGGTTGTCGGATTGGGCACGATGGGGGCCGGCATCGCGGAGGTCTTCGCCCGGCACGGCTTCACGGTCGTGGCCGTCGAATGGGATGACGCGTCGCTGGAGCGTGGGCGCACCACGATCACCGGGTCGACGCAGCGAGCGGTCGACCGCGGCAAGCTCAGCGAGGCCGACCGTGATGCGCTGATGGGCCGCATCGACTTCGGCGTCGAGCGCGCGGCCCTCGCCAATGCTGACCTCGTCATCGAAGCCATCCCTGAACAGTTGGAACTCAAGTGCGAGTTGTTCGCCGAACTCGATAGGATCACCCCCGAGCACACGATCCTCGCGTCCAACACCTCATCGTTGTCGGTGACGGAGATCTCAGTGGCGACCGGCCGTCCTGATCGCGTCGTGGGCATGCACTTCTTCAATCCCGCACCCGTTCAAGGATTCGTGGAGATCGTGCGCACGGTCGTGTCATCACCGGATGTGGTAGCGGCCGTTGAGGATGTCGCGCGCCGATTGGGCAAGGAGCCCGTCGTCGTGGGCGACCGGGCAGGATTCATCGCCAACGCACTGCTGTTCGGCTATCTCAACCACGCCGTCGCGATGTACGACTCGCGTTACGCCACGCGCGAGGACATCGACACCGCGATGCGTCTGGGTTGCGGTTATCCGATGGGTCCGCTCGCGCTGCTCGACCTCATCGGTTTGGACACCGCGTACGAGATCCTCGACACGATGTACAAGCAGGGGCGCGATCGATTGCACGCCCCGCACCCGTTGCTGAAGCAGATGGTGACCGCAGGTTTGCGGGGCCGCAAAACCGGTCGCGGGTTCTACACTTATGCCGAACCGAATTCCCCCAAGGTCGTCGAAGATGCGGAATCCACTATCAACGGTCGCTCCTACGGGTCTGGCCGCACGGTGCAGACGGTGGGGGTCGTGGGATCGGGAACGATGGCGTGCGGCATCGCCGAGGTGTTCGCCAAGGGGGGCTTTCCCACGATGATCGTGGCTCGGTCGCCGGAGAAGGCCGAAGCGGCGCGATCGAGTATCGCGAAGTCGATGGAGAAGGCAGTCCAGCGCGGCAAACTCGACGGCTCTGATCGCGACGCGGCACTGCGTCTGCTGACCCCGAGTTCCTCGCTCGAGGACCTCGCCGAGGTCGACCTCGTCGTCGAGGCCATCGCGGAGAACATCGACGTCAAGGTGGCCCTGTTCGAGAACCTCGATGAGATCTGCCGCCAAGGCGCGATTCTCGCGACCACGACGTCGAGCTTGCCGGTCGTGGAGATGGCGGTGGCGACGTCGCGCCCGGCCGATGTGGTGGGTCTGCATTTCTTCAACCCGGCCGCCGTGATGCAACTGGTCGAGGTCGTGCGCACGGTATCGACCTCGGACGAGGTCATGGCCACTGCGCTCGATGTGGTGCAGCGCATCGGCAAGCAGGCTGTGGTCTGCGGTGACCGAGCCGGATTCATCGTCAACGCGCTGCTGTTCCCCTATCTCAACGACGCGGTGCGGATGCTCGAGGCCAACTATTCGGGGACCGATGAGATCGACCTGGCGATGAAGAAGGGCTGCGGATTGCCCATGGGCCCCTTCGAATTGCTCGATGTGGTCGGGCTGGATGTGTCCTTGACCATCCAGCAGGTCCTATACCGGGAATTCCGTGAACCGGGATTCGCACCCGCACCGCGGTTGGAACACCTGGTCACCGCCGGCTACCTCGGGCGCAAGACCGGACGCGGCTTCCGGACCTACGCCTGATCCGCCATGGGTCGCCGTCGCCCAGCGCGTCCGCCGGCACGTGCGCCGGAACGCCGCGATGTCACCGAGTCGCACCCCGATGGCGACTGGGTAGTCCGGCAGATCACCGGTGCGGCATCCACGAAGCCATATCGGTGCCCGGGCTGTGATCAGGTCATCACACCGGCGACCCCGCATATCGTGGCCTGGCCCGTCGAGCGCGGCAGCGAGGAGCGTCGGCACTGGCACACACCCTGCTGGCGGGCGCGTGATCGCCGGAGGCCACGTTCGTGACCGGTGATGAGATCCGGGCCGGCAGCGTGCTGCCCGCCCGCCGAGAAGCGATCACGCTGCACACCGACGACGGCCTGACGCTAGTCGGGGAATTGGCGACCCCGGTGCAGGGCGAACCGATGGGCACGGTGATCTGCGTGCATCCGCTGCCCACCCACGGCGGCATGATGGATAGCCATGTGCTGCGCAAGGCAGCCTGGCGGCTTCCGGCGCTCGCAGGTATCGCGGTGCTGCGGTTCAATACCCGGGGTACGACGTCTGCGGCCGGAACCAGCGAGGGAACCTTCGATGAGGCTCGCGGAGAAGGGCGGGACCTTGCCGCAGCGATCGGATTCGTCCGCGACCGGGGCTTACCCGATCCTTGGCTGCTCGGTTGGTCGTTCGGCACCGATGTCGTGCTCAAGCACGGCGATGTCGAGCCGGTCGTGGGAGCGCTGCTGCTGTCGCCACCGCTGCGATTCACCAGCCCCGAGGAGTTGACAGCCTGGGAGCGTTCATCCCGCGACCTCGTCGCGCTGGTTCCCGAACTCGATGACTATCTGCGTCCCGACGAGGCACGTATCCGTTTCGCGGGGGTGCCCCAGGCCGAGGTGATCGGCGTCGAAGGGGCCAAGCACCTGTGGGTGGGCGAAACGTATGTGCGTATCGTCCTCGATGAGATCGTCCGCCGGATCAACCCGCAAGCGGCACCCCTGCCGACCATCTGGTCGGCACACGATGCGTCCGTCCAGGGCGCCATGGAGAAGTGGAGTGAACTATGAGCTTCGACCTGACGGGCCAGCGAGCACTGGTCACCGGAGCCTCCCGCGGCATCGGCCGGGCGATCGCGCTGGCCTATGCCCAGGCCGGCGCCGACGTCGCCGTTCTCGCCCGCAACGCCGATCTACTCGGCGAGGTGGTCGGCGAGATCGAGTCGATGGGGCGTCGTGCCGTCGCCTGCCCGGCTGACGTCCTCGACGACGATGCCCTCGTTGCTGCGGGTGCGCAGGCGGTGGAATACCTCGGGGGACTGGACACGCTGGTCAACAACGCCGGTGGCAACTCCTTCTCCATTCCGGTCGCCCAGATGCGGATGTCGGGATGGTCCAAGACGATGCGGCTGAATCTCGACTCGATCGTCACCCTGACCCAGTCGGTGCTGCCCGCGTTGATGGAGTCTCGTGGATCGGTGATCAATGTTGCTTCGGTGGTCGCACTGCGCGGCGCACCCACGATGGCGCACTATGGCGCGGCGAAAGCGGCCCTGGTGTCGTTCACCCAGAGCCTCGCGCTGGAGAGCGCGTGGGCCGGGGTGCGGGTCAACGCCCTACTGCCCGGCTGGATCGATACCGATCTGACCGACTTCCTGAGGGTCAGCGATGAGGCTGAGGCCGGGGTACTGGCCCGGGTGCCGATGGCGCGTTGGGGAACATCGATGGAGATCGCCGAGCCGGCGGTGTTCCTGGCATCATCGGCGGCTGCGTTCATGACGGGACAATCCCTCGTCGTCGACGGCGGTCTCTCCGCGATGCCATAGCCCTTCTTCGGGCAAAAAGTGCCCGATTCGGGCCTGAATTGCCCGAAGAAGGGCTAGAGATTGGCTGCTCGACGGATTTCCCGCACGAAGGCCTTGGTGCCCTCCCAGCTGGGGTGCACGCCGTCGGAGACGAAGAAGTCCGCACGGCCACCTGACACGGCCGCCCAGTCGGCGATCACCGCATTGGGATAGTCGGGCACGACGGCGGCGATGACCTCGTTATTGGGTGCTGTCCAGCGACGCGGCACGTTCACGTTGACCACAACGACCCGTTCGCGATCAGCGAGCAGTTCCAGCATCGCACGCAGTTGACCCTCGGTCACGATGCCGTTCGTCCCGGTATGGATCACCACGGTGGGAGCGAGCAGTTCGGCTGCGGCCAGGGCTTCGACGCGTTCGAGCACACCCGCTGCCTGGCGACTGACTTCAGCATCCACCGATGTTCTGGCCACCTTGTCCTGCAGGTGACCGGAGACGCCGAGCAAGACCGAGTCGCCGATCGCGGTGAGAACTCCGTTGGCGTTGCGTGCTGGACCGGCGTCTGGCGTAGGCGCAGGGGTATTCGGTTCGTTGGTCGGTGCTGTGGTCGGTGCCGGGGTCGAGGCTGCGCTGCTGGTCGGTGCGGGGGTCGGGCTGGTAGTGGGGGATCCCGCAGGATCCGGGGTGGGTGAGGCGTCGATGAGGATGCTGGTCGGTCCACCGTCTTCGATCCCGATCGCAGCGGCGACGTCGGGGGCGAGTTGAGCCTCGGTGGTCGGTGCGGTAGCCAACCCGGCGCCGGTGAGCAGGAGTGCTGCCATGCCGACCCCGCTTCCCACCAGGGCGCGCTGCGTCAGATGGGCTCGTTCCTCGTCCGGGGCGCCACGCCAGGTATCGATGAACCGTTTGATCGCACCCTTGCGGATGGGCATCTCCACGAATCGATACGACAACTCCGCCAGGCCGAAGGTGATCGCGAATCGCAGGACGAGCAGGGGCAATCCGTCGAGGCCGATATCCAGATCCGGGCGGGTCACCATGAACACCGGCCAGTGCCACAGATACAGCCCGTAGGAGCGCTGCCCGATATAGCGCCACGGTTGCGTGCCCAGGGCCCTACCGAAGGGAGATGCGGGGTGGCTGGCCATTGCCACGAGCACGGCGACGAGCACGGCGAAGAACAAGAAGCCGCCGCGATAGAGCCAGCCGTCGAACTCACCGACCTGCCAGAACACCCAGATCACCGCGAGGAGCGCAGCCGCGCCGATGCCGACGAGGGCTGCACGGGCACCCGGTGGCACCCGCGTCGGCAGGCGGCCCGGTCGCCACACGGTTGCCAACGCTGCCCCGATGAGCAATCCCATGACGTGGGTGTCGGTGCCGAAGTAGGCCCGGCTGGGATCGGCGAGTTCGGGGTAGCCATTGCTGATGGAGATGATGGCCATCCACACCGTGGAGGCGATCGCGCCGACGAGCGCGGTGATGAGGACTGCGCGACGCCTACCGAATTTCAGTGCCACGAGGGTCAGTGCCGGCCAGATCAGATAGAACTGTTCCTCGATCGCCAGTGACCACAGATGCTTGAGCAGCGGTGGCCGGCCGATGAACTCGAAGTAGGACTGATCGGCAGCGATGTACCACCAATTGTTGACGTAGAACAAGGATGCGATGGCGTCGGCGCGGAACGCTGGTGCGGCATCCCGGTAGAAGAAGGCAGCGGCAATCCCCACGACGGCGAGCATGAGCAGCAGCGCGGGGAGTAGCCGGCGAGCTCGACGGATGTAGAACGCCTTGAAATCGATGCGTCCACGCCGGTCGAATTCCTCGAGGACCAACGAGGTGATCAAGAATCCCGACAGGACGAAGAACACGTCGACGCCAAGGAAGCCGCCCGGCATCCAGGGCAGGTCGGCGTGATAGAGCATGACGCCGAGTACGGCGAGGGCGCGGATGCCATCGAGGCCGGGCAGGTAGCCCATCTCGCCCTTCTTGCGGCCCCGATCGAGATTCCACGGAACCTGGTCGGCGGGCGCCGAAGCAGGCGCGGAAGCCTGCGCCGAAGCTGACATGGAGGCGGGCGCGGTCGAACTCCTCGCCACGTGCCCTCCTCATGACCGGTCGACCGGTAGACCAGAACCTGTCTGACGGTGGCCACCGCCGTGTGGTTCCGGCCCATCGTAAGGCCGGGTGGGGCCGTTATGCGCCGGCGAAACGCGTGATCTCAGGCAGGAGGGCGGCCCGCTTGGCCTCGTCTTTGACTCCCAGTCCAGTCTCGGGCGCCAGGCACAGCACGCCGACCTTGCCCTGGTGGGCGTTGTGGTGGACCTCCAAGGTCGCCTCTCCCACGTCCTCGAGGGCGAAGGTCTTGGACAGCGTGGGGTGGATCAGACCTCGATCGATGAGTCGGTTGGCCTCGTAGGCCTCGCGGTAGTTGGCGAAATGGGAGCCGATGATGCTCTTGAGGTTCATCCAGAGATAGCGGTTGTCGTACTCGTGCATGAATCCCGACGTCGAGGCGCAGGTGACGATCTTGCCGCCCTTGCGGGTGACGTAGATGCTGGCACCGAAGGTCTCGCGGCCGGGATGCTCGAAGACGATGTCGATGTCATCCCCGCCGGTGAGTTCGCGGATGCGTTTGCCGAAGCGCTTCCATTCGCTGGGGTCCTGGGTGGTGTCGTCCTTCCAGAACCGGTATCCCTCGGCCTTGCGATCGATGATCAATTCCGCACCCATCGACCGGCACAGATCGGCCTTGTCCGGGCTGGACACCACGCAGACCGGGATCGCGCCGCCGTTGATGGCGTACTGGGTGGCATAGGAACCCAAGCCCCCCGAGGCGCCCCAGATCAGCACCACGTCGCCCTGCTTCATGCCTCCGCCATGGTGGGATACCAGCTGGCGGTAGGCGGTGGAATTGACCAGGCCGGGAGAGGCAGCCTCCTCCCAGGTGAGGTGCGCGGGCTTGGGGAGCAACTGGTTGGACTTCACCAGAGCGATCTCGGCCAGGCCGCCGAAGTTCGTCTCGAAACCCCAGATGCGCTGTTCGGGATCCATCATCGTGTCGTCGTGGCCCAGCGGGCTTTCCAATTCCACGCTCAGGCAGTGGGCGACGACCTCGTCGCCGGGCTTCCACGCGTTGACACCCGGACCGGTGCGCAACACGATGCCCGCCGCATCCGAACCGATGATGTGATACGGCAGATCGTGCCTCTTGGCCAGATCATGGGTCTTGCCGTACCGCTTCAAGAAGCCGAAGGTCGACACCGGTTCGAAGATCGAGGTCCACACGGTGTTGTAGTTGATGCTCGAGGCCATGACCGCGATCAGCGCCTCGCCCGGACCGAGCTCAGGAAGGGGCACCTCGTCGATGTGGAGGGACCGGCGCGGGTCCTTGTCCCAGGTGGACATGCCCTCGAACATGTCGGCCTCATCGGCATGCACCGTGACGGCCCGATAGGACTCGGGTAGCGCCATCGAGGCGATGTCGCCGGATTCGGCCCCCTCGAGGGCGGTGTACAACGGACTGGCCGACTGCATGGGGTCCCCTTCACTCAGATGTCGAAGCCGCGCTGTTAACGATCGTTAACGCCACTCAAGTCTAGCCAATGACCGCTGACGATGGCCACCATCCGTCACAGTGCCTGTCACAGTGCCCGTCGCAGTGCCTGTCACCAGGTGATGTACCCCTCGGCGCGGGCGATGTACAGCCCGACCACGATCACCCCGAGGCCGACGGTGATGACGATGAGCTTGGTGATCTTGCGGATGATGGCGAATGCGAGCAGGACCACGATGACGATGGCGGCGATCAGCAGCACCGGAGTGTCGATCGGCGAGGTGATCGGCGAGGTGACTGCTGTCGCGATGGTGACCATCGACTGACTCAGTGCTCGCCCGGCTCGACGAGTTCGACGAGGACCCCGCCGGCATCCTTGGGGTGGATGAAGTTCACCCGCGATCCGGCCGTCCCGGACTTGGGGGATTCATAGAGAAGGCGCAGGCCCTCGGAACGCAGTTGCGCGCAGGCGGCATCGATGTCCTCGACGCGGTAGGCGATCTGCTGGATGCCGGGCCCGCTCCGGTCGAGGAATTTGCCGATGGTCGTGTCGGGGCTCAGCGGGGCGAGGAGCTGGATGCAGGATCCGGAATCGCCCACGGCGAGCATCGCCTCGCGAACCCCCTGCTCCTCATTGATCTCCTCGTGCACGACCTGCATGCCGTAGGCGCGCGCGTAGAACGCCATTGCCTCGTCGAGGTCGGGAACGGCGATGCCGACGTGATCGATCTGGGTGAACAGTCCCTGGGCGGTCATCTCGTATGGCCTCCGGTTGCCTCGGCGGTGGTCGCTACAGTGAGGCCCATCGTGGCAAATGCCAGTTTTCGAGTGCACGGAGGTCCCCATGGTCGCGTCCACCACTGATCCCTCGGTCATCGTCGCCGGTGCCCGTACTCCGATGGGTCGTCTGCTCGGATCGCTGAAGGGGATGAGCGCGGCCGATCTCGGCGGAGTGGCGATCAAGGCGGCGCTGGAGCGTTCGGGAGTGCGCCCCGACCAGGTGGACTACGTCATCATGGGCCAGGTGATCCAGGCCGGGGCGGGCCAGAACGCCACGCGCCTGGCCGCCACCCAGGCGGGCATCGGCATGGATGTGCCGTCGATGACCATCAACAAGGTCTGCCTGTCGGGTATCGACGCCATCGCGCTCGCCGATCAACTCATCCGCGCCGGTGAATTCGATGTCGTCGTCGCCGGCGGCATGGAGTCGATGACCCAGGCGCCGCATCTGCTCCTCGGATCACGGGAGGGCGTGAAGTACGGCGACTGGACGATGGTCGATGCGATGGCCCACGATGCGCTGCGCTGCAGTTTCGATCTGTGTGCGATGGGGGAGGCCACGGAGAACTACAACTCCCGGTACTCCTTCACCCGGGAGGATCAGGATGCGTTCGCGGCTCGTTCGCATCATCGAGCTGCGGAGGCGACGAAGAACGGCCTGTTCGAGGCGGAGATCACCCCGGTGCTGATCCCGCAGCGCAAGGGCGACCCGATCGAGTTCACTACCGACGAGGGGATTCGCGCCGACACGACGGCTGACAGCCTCGGCGGTCTGCGACCGGCCTTCGCCAAAGACGGCACGATCACCGCGGGCAACGCTTCCCAGATCTCCGACGGCGCTGCGGCGGTCGTGGTGATGAGCAAGGCGAAGGCGACCGAACTGGGGCTTTCCTGGCTCGCCGAAATCGGTGCGCACGGCGTGGTCGCCGGCCCCGACTCGTCGCTGCATGAGCAGCCGGCCAACGCCATTCGCAAAGCCTGTGAGAAAGAAGGCATCGCCGTCTCCGATCTGGATCTGATCGAGATCAACGAAGCGTTCGCCGCCGTGGGGCTCGCTTCAATGGCGGCTTTGGGTGTCGATGAGGAGATCGTCAACGTCAACGGTGGAGCCATCGCGCTCGGGCACCCGGTCGGCATGTCCGGAGCCCGCATCACCTTGCACCTGGCCCTCGAACTCGCCCGACGCGGTGGCGGAGTCGGGGCTGCGGCCCTGTGCGGTGGCGGTGGACAGGGAGATGCGCTCATCGTGCGTGTGCCCTAGGCGCAGGCGACGGTGGAGCGCTCGGCGATGGACGGCGTAGCAGAGCTGGTCGACCGTGTCGTCGCCGGTGAACCGCGGGCCATCGGCCGGATGATCTCCTGGGTCGAGGATGGCTCACCGCGCCTACCCGAGGCGATGGCGCTGGTGGCGGCGCGACCGGGTCGTGCACACGTCGTGGGAGTCACGGGGCCACCGGGTGTCGGGAAGTCGACGATGACCTCCGCGCTGGTGTCGGCCTGGCGAACGCGTGGAGACCGGGTCGGGGTGATCGCGGTCGATCCATCCTCACCGTTCTCCGGTGGGGCGCTCCTGGGCGACCGCATCCGAATGCACGAGCACGCCACCGATCCGGGTGTGTTCATCCGGTCGATGGCCTCGCGCGGACATCTGGGTGGGTTGGCGGCGACGACGCCGCAGGCTGTGCGCATCCTGGCAGCGGCAGGGTTCGACATCGTGATCGTGGAGACCGTCGGGGTCGGACAATCCGAGGTCGACGTGGCGGCCTCCGCCGACACCACGCTGGTGCTGCTGGCGCCCGGCATGGGCGATGGGATCCAGGCCGCCAAGGCCGGCATCTTGGAGGTCGGGGACGTGCTGTGTGTGAACAAGGCCGACCGGGAAGGTGCGCAGGCAAGCGCGCGCGAGGTGCGCCAGATGCTCGAACTCTCCGAACGTGGACCCCAGGATTGGCAGCCCGTAGTCGTTACTTCCGTGGCCAGCCGGGGTGAGATCGACGAGGTGCTAGCGGCTCTCGACGCGCACCGGGAGTTCGCTCAGACCACGGGTGTGGATCGAGTCCGCCGTCATCGCCGGGCGGTCGACGAGGTCACTGCCGTGACCCTCGCCCAGATCGAGCGCCGGTTGGCGACCATCGATGCAGCGTTCGTCGCGGATCTCGCCGATCAGGTCGCCTCCGGTGATCTGGACCCCTTCACCGCGGCCGATCGATTACGCGCCCACCTCGGTATCGACGCAGATGGGGCGATGCCAGGATAGGCGCGTGAGTACTCAGCCGAATAACCCCATTCCGGTGCGTGGTGCGGTCGATCTGTCCGCCCTGGCTCAGCAGCGTCAGACTCAACAGCGTCGCGACGCTGCGATGGGCGGTGCACCGGCCGGAGTCGTCATCGATGTCACCACGGCCACGTTCCAGGCCGAGGTCCTCGACCGCAGCCAGACCGTGCCGGTGGTGCTGGATCTGTGGGCGACGTGGTGCGGACCCTGCAAGACCCTGTCGCCGATCCTGGAGACCCTCGCCGCCGAATACAACGGCCGTTTCGTCCTCGCCAAGGTCGATGTCGATGCCGAACAGCAGATCGCCGCGGCCTTCCAGGTGCAGAGCATCCCCAGCGTGTTCGCCGTCGTCGGCGGCCAGCCCGTGCCGCTGTTCCAGGGCGCATTGCCCGAACCGCAGGTGCGTCAGTACCTGGAGGAGTTGCTCAAAGTGGCCGCGCAGGCGGGTGTTACCGGCACCGTGACCGGTGCGGTCGAGCCTGACACTGAGGTTGCGGCCGAGGAGCCGGTCGACCCGCGGTTCGTCGCAGCCTACGACGCCATCGAGTCCGGTGACTGGGCGGCTGCGGCTGCCGCATACCAGCAGATTCTGGACTCGGAACCGGCGAACACCGATGCTCAAGCCGGCGTCGCGATGTGTCGCGTTCAACTACGCCTGGACCAGGCAGCCGAGACAGGTGCGCTTCGCGAGGCGGACGAGGCGGCTTCGCGCGGTGAGTGGTCTGCCGCCTTCGATGCGCTGATCGGAGTAGTGCGTTCGAGCGCGGGCGATGAGCGTGATGCGGCACGGGAACGGCTGATCGATCTCTTCGTCGTCGCCGGTGATGTGCCCGAGGTCGCGAAGGCGCGCATCGATCTGGCGAACGCGCTGTTTTGAGCGTGTCAGAAGGCTGGCGTTACTGATCGCGATCCCACCGCAGCCACACCGCACCCAGGGGTGGGACGGCGATGTCCGCAGACACCGGGCGGTCATTCCACGACGGTCCCTTGGCAGTCACGGCGCCGAGATTGCCGACACCCGATCCTCCATAGGGTTCGGCGTCGGTATTGAGGATCTCGGTCCAGCGACCCGGGTGGGGGAGTCCGATGCGGTAGTCCAACTGCGGAACCGGAGAGAAGTTCATCGCGCAGGCGACGACGCCACCGGTGGCATCCCGGCGTAGCCAGGTGAATACGTTGTGTGCCGCGTCATCGGGGTTGATCCACTCGAAGCCGGCGGGATCGTCATCGAGTTGCCACAGCGCCGGTGTCTGCCGGTAGGCGCGGTTGATATCGGTCACCGCCCGAGCGATTCCCTGGTGTTCGGCGAACTCCAGCAGCCACCAGTCCAGCCCCGCATCGGCGTTCCACTCCGCGGACTGCGCGAACTCCGATCCCATGAACAGCAGTTTCTTGCCCGGGTGCGCCCACATGAACGCCAGGAACGCGCGCAGTGTCGCCAACTGCTGCCAGCGATCTCCGGGCATCCGACCCACGAGGGATGACTTGCCGTGGACGACCTCGTCATGCGAGATCGGCAGAACGAAGTGCTCGCTGTAGGCGTACATCATCGCGAACGTCATCTGATCATGGTGGAACTGGCGATGGATAGCCTCGTGAGTGACGTAGTCCAGTGAGTCGTGCATCCAACCCATGTTCCACTTCAATCCGAATCCCAGGCCTCCCAGATCGGTGGGTCGGGTGACGCCGGGCCACGACGTCGATTCCTCGGCGATCGTGACGATCCCGGGAACGCGCTTGTAGGCCGTGGCGTTCATCTCCTGCAGGAACGACACCGCGTCGAGGTTCTCTCGTCCGCCGAAGGCATTCGGGGTCCACTGTCCTGCCTCGCGGGAGTAATCGAGGTACAGCATCGAGGCGACGGCGTCGACACGCAGTCCGTCGATGTGGAATTCCTCGAGCCAGAACAGCGCATTGGCCACCAGGAAGTTGCGCACCTCGCTGCGACCGAAGTCGAAGATGTAGGTGCCCCAGTCCGGATGCTCGCCGCGCATCGGATCGGCGTGTTCGTACAGCGCCGTTCCATCGAATCGAGCCAGGGCCCAGTCGTCCTTGGGGAAGTGCGCGGGAACCCAGTCGACGATCACCCCGATGCCGGCCTGATGCAGGGTGTCGATGAGGAAGCGCAGATCATCGGGAGAGCCGAACCGCGACGTCGGTGCGAAATAGGACGTGACCTGATATCCCCAGGATCCGCCGAACGGATGCTCGGCGACGGGCAGGAACTCGACGTGGGTGAACCCATGCTGCAGGACGTAGTCGGTCAATTCGGCGGCCAGTCCGCGGTAATCCAGACCCTGACGCCATGAACCGAGGTGGACCTCGTAGGTGGACATCGGTGAGCGCAGGATGTCGCTTTGCGCGCGATCAGCCAGCCAGTCACCGTCGCCCCAGATGTAGTGGGAGGTGAACACCACCGAGCCGGTGGCGGGCGGGATCTCGGTGGCGAATGCGAATGGGTCGGCCTTCTCCCGCCACATCCCATCGCGGCCGAGAACGGCGAACTTGTACACCGTTCCCGCGCCGATATCCGGGATGAACAGTTCCCACACTCCGGAGGTTCCGAGACTGCGCATCGGGTGAGCGGTGGCATCCCAATGGTTGAAGTCACCGACGACGCGGATGCCCTGCGCATTGGGTGCCCACACCGCGAAGGACACACCATGGACATCGCCGAGAGGGCTGGGATAGACGTGCTCGTGCGCACCGAGTACCTGCCACAGCTGCTCATGCCGACCCTCACCGATCAGGTGTCGGTCGATGTCGCCGACGGTCGGCCAGAAACGGTAGGGATCATCCGCGGGGTAGGTCAGCGAGCCGTAGGCGACCTCGAGTCGATAGTCGGGAATCTCCTGCGTGGGCAGCATCGTCTGCCAGGTTCCGCGATGCAAGTGGTCGAGCGGAAACCGTTCGCCATCGATGATCGCCGTCACCGAGTCGGCCATCGGTCGCAGGACACGCAGAACGGTGCCCCCATCGCCAGGATGCGGTCCGAGGAGCGAGTGCGGATCGTGGTGCCAGCCATCCACGATGCGGTCGATCTGTGCGAGGTCGACCGGTGGCATCGTCATGATGTCATCATGACCGCTGGACGTGGATGATGTGGGCGACTTCAGCTGCGGGGTCCAGCCGCACGTAATCGGCCTGACCCCAGGTCCATGCCCGATCGGTGATGAGGTCGTGGGCGATGAAGCGGTCGGTCCAGTCCATGCCGAGTGTCGGCATGTCCCACCACACCGTCGCCTCCTGGGGCTGATGCGGATCGAGGGTGGCGACGACGAGAATCAGGTCGTCGCCATGCTGCTTGGAATATGCGATGACCGCATCGTTGTCGGGGTGGTGGAAGCGCAGGCTACGCAGGTCCTGCAGAGCCGGATGCTCCCGACGGATGGTGTTCAGCCGCGACAGATAGGGCTCCAGCGTGGGCGCATCGGGGCTCCATTCCCGCGGTCGGTACTGGTACTTCTCCGAATCCAGGTATTCCTCGCTCCCGGGGCGAACAGCGAGGTGCTCGAAGTGCTCGAAACCGGAGTAGACCCCCCAGGTCGGTGACAGTGTCGCCGCGAGTGTCGCACGGATCGCGAACGCTCCCGGCCCGCCGTACTGCAGGTACTCGCTGAGGATGTCGGGGGTGTTGACGAAGAAATTCGGGCGCATGTACGCACTCGCGGGTCCGGCGAGTTCGCTCAGGTACTCCTCGATCTCCGATCGCGCATTGCGCCAGGTGAAGTAGGTGTAACTCTGCTGGAAGCCGATCTCGGCGAGTGCTCGCATCATCGGTGGGCGCGTGAATGCCTCGGCGAGGAAGATGACATCGGGGTCAGTCTCGTTTATCGAGGTGAGGAGTCGATCCCACACCCATAGCGGCTTCGTGTGCGGATTGTCGACGCGGAAGATGCGTACTCCGCGTGTCATCCACAGCCGCACGATGCGCTCGACCTCGGCGTACAACCCCTCGGGATCGTTGTCGAAGTTCAGCGGGAAGATGTCCTGGTATTTCTTGGGTGGGTTCTCGGCGTAGGCGATGCTCCCGTCCGCTCGGGTGGTGAACCATTCCGGATGCGTTTTCACCCACGGATGATCGGGCGAGGCCTGTAGGGCGAGATCGAGGGCGATCTGCAGGCCGGATCGAGACGCTGCAGCCACGAAAGCGGTGAAGTCCTCGAGTGTTCCCAGGTCCGGATGGATCGCGTCGTGGCCACCGTCGGCTGAACCGATCGCCCAGGGTGAACCGGGATCGTCGGGGCCAGCGACGAGGGTGTTGTTGGGACCCTTGCGATGGCTTGACCCGATCGGATGGATCGGTGGGAGGTAGACGACATCGAATCCCATAGCGGCGATCTGGGGGAGTCGACCCGCTGCGGTTTCGAAGGTTCCCGAGCGGGGTGGGTCGAGGCTCGCGCCCTCGCTGCGGGGGAAGAACTCGTACCACGAACCACACAGCGCGGTGCGACGCTCGACGCGTAGTGGCCATGGTCCGCTGCTCGTCACCGACCCGCGCAGGGGATGGGCGGCCAAGATCGAGGTGATGTCCGCATCCTGTGCGCTCGCCCAGCGAACATCCGCCGGCAGGTTGGCGTCACGAAGGGTCCGCGCACACTCGCGAATCCGCTTGCGTTGCTCGGTCCGGCCACGGGGAAGCTCTTTGGCGGCGCGCTCGAGCAGCAGGGCGCCCTCGGTGAGCTCGAGTTCGACATCGATGTTCGCAGGGATCTTGACCAGCGCTCGCGTGCACCAGGTCGACCAGGGGTCGTCGCAGGCTTCGATGGTGAACGTCCAGTTGCCTTCGCTATCGCAGGCCACGGTCGCCGTCCATCGATCCAGTCCGGCGGGATCGGGATTCATCCGGCGACGCAGGCGCTCGCGTCCGCGGGGGTCGTGCGCGACGACCTCGACCCCGAGGCTGTCGTATCCTTCTCTGAACACGGTCGCCCCGATGGGGATGATCTCGTCGACCACGGCCTTGGCGGGGCGTCGACCGGATTCGACCGCCGGGGAAACGTCGAAGATCGCGAAACGTCCGGACAAGACGTTGGGTATCACGACGTCGGGCGCGGGCACACCATCAGCCTAATGCGGGGGATCTTGACACGAGAGGATCTGGACACAGGAAGTTCATGTGGTGGCAGCAATTCAGCATTCCGCAGGCGATAGCGTCGTCCCCCGTGAAAGCGATTCGCAGACTCAATGTCCGCACCGTGCTGCCCGCCGACCTCGCCCCCCTCGACGCACTCGCTCATAATCTGCGGTGGTCCTGGCACGAGCCCACCCGCGAACTCTTCCGGGCGATCGATCCGCACCTGTGGGAACAACTCGGCGATGATCCGATGCGCATGCTGTCCGAGGTCAGTGCGGAGCGGCTCGAGGAGCTTGCGGGCGATCATGGATTCGTCGAATGGGTCCGCCACCTCGACGGCGACCTGCGCGACTATCTCGAGCGCGAGCACTGGTATCAGCACCGCGAGGGAGACTCTCCCCGGGCGATCGCGTATTTCTCCCCGGAGTTCGGAGTCGCCGCAGCATTGCCGCAGTATTCGGGTGGCCTGGGGATTCTCGCCGGCGATCACCTGAAGGCGGCCTCGGACATCGGCGTTCCGATCATCGGGGTCGGGTTGTTCTATCGCTCGGGGTACTTCCGCCAGGCTCTCTCGCGTGACGGCTGGCAGACGGAGACGTATCCGGTTCTCGACCCCGACAGCATGCCCCTTCGGCTCCTGCGCGATCACGACGGTAGGGCGGTGTATCTCAGCGTCGGCATGCCCGGGGGGCAGACCCTCGACTTCCGCATCTGGGTCGCCCAGGTGGGTCGCGTCCCTCTGCTCCTGCTCGATTCGGATGTCGCCACGAATGCCCGACCCGAGCGCGATGTCACCGACCGGCTCTATGGCGGCGGACAGGAAGACCGGTTGCGCCAGGAGATGCTGCTGGGTATCGGGGGAGTGCGAGCGATTCGTCGCTACTGCGAGTTGACCGGACACCCTGCACCCGAGGTGTTCCATTCCAACGAGGGTCACGCGGGATTCCTGGGACTCGAACGTATTCGCGAACTCATGTCCGGGCCGGACTCCCTCGGCTTCGACACCGCCCTCGAGGTGGTGCGGGCCGGGACGGTGTTCACGACGCACACGCCGGTACCCGCGGGCATCGATCGGTTCTCCCGGGACCTCATCACGCAGTACTTCAGCGGGGATAGCGGTGGCGAGAATGCGTTCGTCGATCTGCCCATCGACCGGATCCTCGCCCTGGGGGCCGAGGACTACGACGGCGGCGATCCCGCCGTATTCAACATGGCCGTGATGGGGATGCGGCTCTCGCAGCGCAGGAACGGTGTGAGCCTGCTGCACGGTGCGGTCAGCCGATCGATGTTCAACGGGCTGTGGCCGGGATTCGATGCCGGCGATGTTCCCATCACATCGATCACCAACGGCGTCCACGCACCCACCTGGGTGGCCCCGGAGATCTGGAAACTCGCCGTCGACCGGGGTGCGCAGGACCTTGCCGAGCAGCCGCACGGGTGGGAACTACTCGGCGATGTCCCCGATGATGCGCTGTGGTGGATCAAGCGGACCCTCCGAGAGCGGCTGGTCCACATGGCTCGGCACCGGTTGCGTCGGTCCTGGCTGCGCCGGGGTGCCACGGAGGCCGAACTCGGCTGGATCGATGGTGTCCTCGATCCGGATATCCTCACGGTCGGTTTCGCACGCAGGGTGCCCTCCTATAAGCGGCTGACCCTGATGCTGCGTGATCCGGACCGGCTGCGCTCGCTGCTGCTCGATCCCGACCGTCCCGTGCAGTTGGTCATCGCGGGCAAGGCTCACCCTGCCGACGACGGGGGTAAGCGATTGATCCAGCAGTTGGTCGAGTTCGCTGATGACCCGCAGGTGCGGCATCGCATCGTGTTCCTGCCGAACTACGAGATCGCCATGGCCACGGTGCTGTATCCGGGGTGCGATGTGTGGTTGAACAACCCGATCCGTCCACTCGAGGCCAGCGGAACGTCGGGCATGAAGGCGGCGCTGAACGGTGCCCTCAACCTGTCGATCCTCGATGGCTGGTGGGATGAATGGTTCGATGGTGAGAACGGATGGGCGATTCCGACTGCGAATGGTGTCGAGGATGCCGAGCGTCGCGATGATCTCGAAGCAGCCGCGTTGTATGACCTGATCGAATCGAGTGTCGCGCCGACGTTCTACTCGCGCGGGGATGACCAGGTCCCGCACCGATGGGTGGAGATGTTGCGGCACACCCTGAAGACCCTGGGACCGAAAGTACTGGCCAGCCGGATGGTGCGCGAATACGTCGAGCGGCTATACGTTCCCGCTGCTGATGCCTCGCGGCAGATGCTGGCGGAAGGAATGGCGCTGGGTAAGGAGATTGCGGAATGGAAGGAACGGGTGCTCGGGGAATGGCCTGGCGTGGCTGTCGAGCACGTGGACGTGTCCATCCCCGATGCGCAACCGTCCCTCGGTGCCGAGGTGGACGTTCACGCCTACGTGCACCTCGGCGGTCTGAGTCCCCAGGATGTGCTCGTGCAGATCGCCTATGGTCGCGTGGACGCCGACGACGTCATCACCGCGCCCACCGTGGAGGTGCTCACCATGCAGGAGGGCTACGACGGCGGTCGCTGGCGATTCGATGGGCGGATGCCCCTCGACCGAACCGGCCCATTCGGTTACACCGTGCGGGTCCTGCCGAGTCATGTCGGGCTGGCCTCGCCGGCCGACCTCGGTGTGCTCGCCGTTCCCCGTTAGCCAGCGTCTCGCGCTAGTCATCGTCTTCGACGCGAAGCACGACGAGACTTCGAGGGGCGAGCATGACCGTTGCGTCTGCGCGATCTATCCACGGTGCGACGCCGGGGCGCTCGTCATGGGTGTCTAGGACTCGGCGGTAGGTCTGGCCATACGGTTGGCCGGGCAGAACGAAGGGTTGATGTTCGGTCCCGGAGTGCAGCAGGATGAGAAAGGACTGGTCCCGACCGCTCGGGGGGTCGCCGGGCACCGGTCGCAGGCTTCCGGACAGGTACATCCCGATCGTGCGGGTGTCCGGTGAGTTCCACTCGCCGTCGGTCAGGGTGGACCCGCTGGGTGAGATCCACCCCAGATCGGGCGCACCTCCCTCTGAGGTGGGGGTGCCCTGGAAGAAGAACCGCTGCCGGAATACCCGATGTTCGCGTCGCAGTGCGAGCACGTAGCGGGTGAACTCGACCAGATCGCCCTGCCAGTCCGCCCACTCCCAGTCGTACCAGCTGATGGCATTGTCCTGGCAGTAACCGTTGTTGTTCCCCGACTGCGTCCGTCCGAACTCATCTCCACCGAGGATCATCGGGACGCCGGTCGACAAGACCAGGGATGCCATGAGATTGCGGATCTGGCGATGGCGCACCTTGGTGATCGCCGGGTCGGTGGTCTCACCCTCGAAGCCGTAGTTGGCCGATCGGTTGTCATCGGTGCCGTCACGGTTGTCCTCGAGGTTCGCCGCGTTGTGCTTGTGGTCGTAGCTCACCAGGTCGCGCATCGTGAATCCATCGTGAGCGGTGACGAAATTGATGGAGGAGTAGGGAGAGCGGCCCTCGGCTGCATACAGATCCGCGGAACCGGACAGGCGCCAACCCAATTCAGTGACCCCGCTCGCGCCGCGCCAGTAGTCGCGCAGGCAGTCGCGGTACCGACCGTTCCATTCTCGCCACATGGCCGGGAACTCACCGACCTGATAACCCCCGGGTCCGACGTCCCAGGGCTCGGCGATGAGTTTCACGCGTCGCAGGGTCGGATCCTGCCGGATGGTCGTGATGAACGTGCCGAGCATGTCGACGTCATGGGCTGAGCGGGCTAGGGCGGAAGCCAGGTCGAAGCGGAATCCGTCGACATGCATATCCAGAACCCAGTAGCGCAGGGAATCCATCACCATCTGCAGGACTTGTGGATGCGATAGATCGAGGGTGTTCCCGCAGCCGGTGTAGTCCTCGTAGTAACGACCATCGCGGAGCCGGTAGTACGCGGCATTGTCGATTCCGCGGAAGGCCAGTGTCGGGCCGTTCACGCCTTCCTCCGCGGTGTGGTTGTACACCACGTCGAGGATGACCTCGAGTCCTGCCGCATGCATCGCTTTGACCATGCCCTTGAACTCATCGACCTGTTCACCATGCGTCCCGCTGCTGCTGTAGGCGGCATGCGGGGCGAAGTACCCCAGGGTGTTATAGCCCCAGTAGTTCGTCAGGCCGCGCTCCATGAGGTGGACCTCACTCGTGAAGTGGTGGACCGGCATCAATTCGATCGCGGTGACACCGAGCGAGGTGAGGTGCTCGAGGATCGCCGGGTGCGCCGCCCCCGCGTAGGTGCCCCGAAGATGCTCTGGCACCTGCGGATGCAGCCTCGACAAGCCCCGAACATGCGTCTCGTAGATGATCGTGTCAGCCCAGGGTGTGAGCGGGCGAACGTCGTCACCCCAGTCGAAGGCGTTCACGACAGCGATGCTGCGTGGCACGTACGGGGCGGAATCGGCGTCGTTGCGGACGAGGTCGTCGGTGAGTGACGATCCGAAGATCGCGTCATCGAGGTGAACGGACCCGTCGATGGCGCGAGCGTAGGGATCGGTGAGGAGTTTCGCCGCGTTCCAGCGCCGACCGGTCGTCGGATCCCATCCTCCGTGGACTCGGAAGCCATACCGGCTTCCCGGGGAGATGCCTCGAATCCGCCCATGGTGCACGCCGAGAGTCAGTTCGGGCAGGGTGATCGAGGTCTGGCGACCCGCGACGTCGAAGACGCATAGGTCCACCTGATCGGCACCCGGAGCCCAGAGCGCGACGTTCGCGGTATCTGCCGCGGCACCGGTGAGGTTCACTCCCAGCGGGTCCCAGTGGCCGGGCCCGATGATCGCCAGGTCGCTCACGTCGGACACGCTAGCGTGGCTAGGCTCTCGGTCGTGAGTGCAGCGTATGTGAGCATCGACGTCGACACGTCCACCGCCGTAGCGACCCTTCGCATCGACCGGCCGCCGATGAACGCCCTGTCCGTCCAGGTGCAGGAGGAGATCCGCGAGGCGGCTGAGGAATTGGCGCAGCGCGATGATGTTCGGGCGGTCGTCGTCTACGGCGGGCCGAAGGTCTTCGCCGCCGGCGCCGATGTCAAGGAGATGGCCGATTGGAGCATGACCGACTGCCTCGACCGCTCCGCGCAACTGCAGTCGTCGTTCACCGCCGTCGAGCGCATCCCCAAGCCGACGATCGCCGCAGTGACCGGCTATGCATTGGGCGGAGGCTGCGAGTTGGCACTGTGCTGTGACCTGCGGGTGGCCGGGGATAACGCGAAACTCGGACAACCGGAGATCCTGCTCGGCATCATTCCCGGTGCCGGTGGCACCCAGCGGCTACCCCGACTCATCGGTCCCTCACGGGCGAAGGACCTGATTCTCACCGGACGATTCGTCGGCGCGGACGAGGCTCTCTCGTTCGGACTCGTCGATCGGGTGGTGGCACCCGATGACGTCTACGAAGAGTCACTCGCCCTCGCCCGGCAGCTCGCCGCAGGAGCGCCGTACGCACTGCGCGCTGCGAAACAGGCCATCGACCATGGACTGATGGTCGATCTCGACAACGGTTTGGAACTCGAGCGCATGCACTTCGCATCGCTGTTCGCCACGCAGGATCAGTCCATCGGCATGCACTCGTTCCTCGAGAACGGGCCGGGCAAAGCGGAGTTCACCGGGTCATGACCGATCTCCTCGATCAAGCCTGGCGAGATCCCAAGCTCGCCAATGTGCTCTATCACGACTGGGAGGCCTCCACATATGACGAGAAGTGGAGCATCTCCTATGACGATCGTTGCATCGACTATGCGCGTGACAGATTCGTGCACACCGCGGGTTTCCCGGCCCGGCCGTACGCCAGGGCGTTGGAGATCGGTTGCGGTACGGGGTTCTTCGCCCTCAACCTGATGCAGGCCGGAATTATGGATTCGGCCGTCCTGACCGACATCTCTTCGGGCATGGTCGAGGTCGCGACAAGGAACGGGCAGTCCCTGGGACTGGATGTCGAAGGGCGGGTGGCAGATGCGGAGTCCCTGCCGGCACAGGATGGGGAATTCGATCTCGTCATCGGTCACGCGGTGCTGCATCACATCCCCGATGTCGAGTTGGCGTTGCGCGAGACCCTTCGAGTGTTGAAGCCGGGCGGTCGTTTCGTCTTCTGCGGCGAGCCCACCGCTCGCGGTGACGTCGTCGCGCGAACGCTGTCTCGGGCCACGTGGTGGGCTGCGAGCCGGGTGACCCAGTGGGGGCCGTTCCGGGACCGCTGGGCTCGACCGCCGATGGAACTCGCGGAGTCCTCGCGGGCAGCCGCACTCGAGTCGGTGGTCGATCTGCACACCTTCGATCCCGATGCGCTTGCCGCCACAGCGATGCGTGCCGGAGCGATCGATGTCGAGACCGTGACCGAGGAACTCACCGCGTCCTGGTTCGGTTGGCCGGTGCGCACCTTCGAGGCAGCCGTCAAGCCCGGTGCCCTGGGCTGGGGCTGGGCGACGTTCGCCTACCGCACCTGGCAGCGTCTGGCTGACATCGACGAGCGCGTGTGGTCGAAGGTCGTGCCGGACGAGTTGTTCTACAACGTGTGCGTGACCGGGGTCCGGCCCTGAGTCGCAGTCGAGATCCGCGACAGGCTCGGTTCCTGACCTGGGCGTCACTGCGCTGGGTGGTTCGCAACCGGGCCTGGACGTGGTGGTATCTCGTGCGTTACTGGCGTTTCCTCTGGCTGCGACTGAGGTCGCCGCACGTCGTGACCGAGGGGTTCGTGTTCCTCGGGAAGCGGGTCGAGGTCCACGCGCGTCGAGGTTATGGTCGGCTGGTACTCGGCCGCTGGGTGCACATTGGTGACGAGAACCGATTGCGCTGCCATGAGGGCACCATGCGGGTAGGCGACAAGTGCGTCTTCGGGCGGGACAACACCGTCAACGGCTATCTGGATATCGAGTTCGGTGAGGGCACGATCGTGGCCGACTGGGTGTACATCTGCGATTTCGACCACGTCACCGAAGATGTCCACGTTCCGATCAAGGATCAGGGCATCGTGAAATCGCCGGTTCGGATCGGCCCTGATGTGTGGATCGGCACCAAGGTGACCGTGCTGCGCGGAACCTCGATCGGTCGCGGCAGCGTCCTCGCGGCGAACTCGGTGATCCGCGGAACCATCGAGGAATACTCGGTGATGGCGGGGATTCCGGCGGTGTGCATCAAGGATCGACGCACTGTTCACGAAGGTCTGATCCAGCGGCGTGCGGCGATCGAGGACATCGCCCGCAAGACGAACAGGGCCGTTGCGGAAACACTTGACACATCGATCGACACAGCGCTCGACGGGACGGTCGAACAGGGCTAGACAGGGGGTTGGGCGAGGAGATTGCCCGTCAGGTCCCGGTCGCTGGTGACGGGGGCGCGCCTCCTGTGAAGAGCGGCCTGCTGATACACCGACAGAGTGGCTTCGGCGATGACCGGCCAGGCGTGATGTTCACCGAGGCGACGACGTGCTCGTCGAGCCCGGATCGTGGCCCCTCGGGAGTCGTCGAGGCTCTGGCGCACCGCGCGCACGAGATCGTCGACGGCTCCGGGGGTGAAGGTGATAGCGGTCGAATCGTCGTCGGCGAACTCGGTGAGACCTCCGGTTCGGGCGACGACCAGCGGTGCGTTCAATGCGGCAGCCTCGAGGGCGACGAGGCCGAAGGGTTCGTAGACACTGGGCACGACCACGGCACTCGCCGCTGACATCACCTCGTGCAGGCGCTCCTCGGGCAGCCATCCGGTGAACGTCACCCGCGTGGCGATCCGGCGCCGACGTGCCTGCTCGACCAGGGCACCTCGTTGACTGCCGTCACCGGCGATCACCAGTCGCAATCGGGGATAGTGCCGGCGCAGGCGCGCAACGGCATCCAGGAGCGTGTGGACGCCCTTTTCCCATTCCAGTCGGCCGCAGTACACCAGCGTGGGGTCGTCAGGGCCGATGCGCTTGGCACGTGCGGGTGTCGACCAGCGTCGGGTGTCGATGCCATTGGGGATCACCGCCATGGCGTCGCTGGGCACATCGAACAGTCGGGACACCTCCGACTCCATGTGCTCCGAACAGGTGATGACCCGGTGGGCGGTTGCGACCAGCCAGGATTCGATGCGGTGAATCGAGCGAGACAGGTCGGTCGGCAGCCAGCCCTGGTGCCGACCGGCCTCGGTGGCGTGAATCGTGGCGACGAAAGGGGTGGTGTCGATCGCGACGAGATCGCGTGCGGCGTGCGCAACGAGCCAATCGTGGGCGTGGAGCACATCGGGCCGCAGGCGTTGCCACGAAGCGATCCCCGTTGCCGCGAGGCGATGGTTCAAGGCCAGCACCCAGGCCAGCAGATGCTCCGTGTCGAAGGGCAGTTCCGGGGGTGCGGGTGCGGCGCGCAGGATGCGAACACCGGCGATCGACTCCTGCGCCGGTCGGTCGGGGACGTGATCGGTGATCACCGTGACGTCGTGACCGAGAGCGGCCTGGGCTTCGGCGAGAGCGTGGACGTGGCGTCCCAACCCGCCGTAGACCGCCGGCGGGTATTCCCAGGACAGATGGCACACCCGCACGATCGGCCAGCATACGGGCCGAGCGCAGCCGGGTCAGTCGAGGAAACCCCGAGCGTCCACGTGTCCCCATGGGCGGTCGACGTCGGCGATCGAGCGCCAGGCTGCCGCACTCGCTGCGGAGTCGATCTCTGCCGCGACCGCCTCGACATCGGCGAGGTGGTCGACGATGCGTGACCGTGCGTAGTCGACGGCGGATTCCTTGCTGATCATGAACACCCAGTCGCTGGCGAGGCCGAGGAGCAGGGAGGTCAGGAGTTGATCGCGGGCCGGATCGCGAGTCAGGCGATCGGTCCATCGATCCCGGGTGAGCAGGTAGCGAACCCGGTCGATCGCTGCAGCCCGTGCGGCACGAACATCCTGGGTCTGCGGACTGCTCCACACCCGGAAATCCTTCCCCGAACCCCACGATCCCAGGTCCGGATGGACACGGCCGACCGTGTCGTGATGCTCCAGTGCGCCAGACAGACTGCGCGGCGCGATGCCGGCCTCGGGTAGCAGGTGCAGCACCTCCTCGAGCCATTGCGGACCTTCGTGCCACCAGTGCCCGAATAATTCGGTGTCGTAGGCGACCACGGCCAGTCCGGGTCGCTGCGGATGCGCTCGCCGCTGCTCGAGGAGTCGGTTGCGTACCGCGTCGACGAAGTCTCGCGCGTCCTGGCGCACCGCGTGTGCGGCGCGATCGGGATCGTAGGGCGCCTTGTCCTCCGGTGGGGTCGTGCGTGACGTGACCCGGTGGATCTTCATGCCCCAGTCGTGGTCGTAGCTGTGGAAGTCCCGGTACCACCGACCTCCGGGGTACCCGCGACGTGGGGACCACACCCGGTAGGCCAGGGGCAGATCACGCCCGAAGACGCGGATATCGGTGTCGGCCAGCAGCCAGGGAGCATCCGTGGTCGCCCCAGCCGACAGCACCGTCGGCCCCTCCAGCATCAGGTGATCGACACCTGCTCGCGCGAATACCTCGGCCAGGCCGGGGCGGTAGGCGCACTCGGGGGTCCAGATCCCGCGGGGGGCCGATCCCCATCGCAGTCGGGCATCGTCGAGCCCCGCGGTCAGGGTCGCGCCCGCCCAGTCGTCGGACAGATCGGGGGTGAAGGTGTGCGAGAGCGGACCGCCGAGGAACTCCACGACCCCGGCATCAGCGAGGCGGCGGACAATGGGGCTCGCTCCGTGTCGCCCATCACGCTCGAAGTTTTCCAAGGCAGCCGCCGCCATGCGGTACTCCGCCTGTCCGGCGGATCGCCGATGCGGTTCGCGCATGCCGGCCAGTCCCGTGGCGCGCACCTGCCAGTCACCGAGCCACTCGTGATGTGCCCGCAGACAGTACGGATCATCGAGTTGTGCCGCCAGGACCGGCGTGATGCCCATGGTGAGCAGATCGCGCCGACCCTGACCACCGAGTCGGTCGAGCATCGAGAACACGCGGGTGTAGGACTGCGCCCACGCCTGGTGCAGCCACTCCTCGCCCACCGGCCATGCGCCGTGATGGGCGACCCACGGCAGGTGGGTGTGCAAGACGATGCACAGTGAGCCGATGTAGGCGTTCGTCGGTGAGCTCATCCCGGGTGGGTTCATGCCGATAGCGGCTCGGGGGCACGACCGACGACGATGAGGTCCTGCGCTGGTCCGGCGTCGGGTGCGATGGTGAAGTCGGCGGCCGTGATCGAAGCGGTGAATTCGATCAGATCGTCGGGCCAGTCATCTGCAAGCGCGGCCGTCACCTGTGCCGCCATGATCGAGCCGTGGCGAGATTCCCACTCGGTGATCCGTCGACCATGGTGGAGCCCTAGCATCCGGACGTCGTGCCAACCGGTGGCGAAAAGGAGGTCGTGAACCTGCTCGGCATCGAATTCCTCGACGTGGAACGGATTGATCGGCCGCTCACCTCTGCCGAGTCCGGGGGAGAACGTGTGGCGGTTCGGTGTCGACGCCACCAGCAGTCCGCCCGGGCGGACCGCGCGGAGCAGGTCGGTGAGGAAACCCGATAGATCCCACAGGTGCTCGATGACCTGCAGGGTGATGACCATGTCCAGGCTGTGGTCGCGCACAGGCAGATGGGCCAGATTCGCACGCACGACATGCGTTCGGGGATATGTGTCAGCGGCGTGCCGGCAGGCCTGGTCGTCGTATTCGAGGCCGATCACGGCGCTCGGGCCGGATTCCGCGAGCAATTCAGCACCGTAACCCTCGCCGCTTCCGGCATCGAGAACCCGTGCCGCTGCGAGATCGGTGGTGAATTCCGAGCAGATCCATCGATACACGGCATCGTGGCGAGCGAAGAAGTACTGCTCCCGATCGATGCCGGGGACGGTGCGCTCGCCGGTGGGTTCCATCGTGGCCGACCCTAGCCCGCCCCGACGCGCCGAGAACGCGCGAGCGTCCTATCATCTACTCGTCGGTCATTTACCGGCCATTCCATGCGCGGAGGAGCAATCGATGAAGATCGCGGTGTGCGTCAAGCAGGTCCCCGACACCTGGGCTGAGAAGAAACTTCGAGACGATGATTCGACCCTCGACCGCGAGGCCGCTGACGGGGTCATGAACGAGCTCGACGAGTACGCCGTCGAGGAGGCGCTCCGTCTCATCGAGGCCCACGGTGGAGAGGTCGTGGTCGTGACCATGGGTCCCGATCGCGCGGCGGAGACAGTCCGCAAAGCGCTGAGCATGGGTGCCGATGCCGGTGTGCACCTCGTCGATGACGCACTGCATGGTTCGGATGCGCTGGCAACGTCGTACGCATTGGCTGAAGTGCTGTCCGGGCGGGACTTCGACCTGATCCTGTTCGGTTCGGAATCCACCGACGCGCGCATGAGCGTCGTGCCGGCGATGGTCGCGGAGCGGCTCGGCCTGCCCCAGGTCACCTTCGCCCAGAAGGTCGAGGTGGACGGATCGACGGTCCGAATCGAACGACTGACCGAGTACGGCTACGACACCGTCGAGGCATCGACCCCCGCCGTCATCAGCGTGGTGGAGAAGATCAACGAGCCTCGCTACCCCTCCTTCAAGGGGATCATGGCGGCGAAGAAGAAGCCGGTGGAGACGCTCACCACCGCCGATGCCGGTCTCGATTCCGCGCAGTTGGGCCTATCTGCCGCCTGGTCGACCGTGGCGCAGTTCGCTGCCCGTCCGCCGAAGGCGGCGGGAACCGTCGTCACCGACGAGGGTGATGGCGGTACGAAGATCGTCGAGTTCCTATCCGAGCAGAAGTTCGTCTGAGTCGTTAGCGAAGGGGATAGTTCCATGGCAGAGATCCTGACCGTCGTCGAAGCAGCGGACGGAAGCGTGAAGAAAGTCAGCCTCGAGTTGCTGGCCCTGGCAGGCAAGCTCGGCGAGCCGGCTGCGGTGTGGCTGGGACCGGGATATTCCGATGCGGCCGGTGCCGTCCTCGCCGAGCACGGTGCGGCGAAGATCTATGTCGCCGACAACGCCGACCTCGTCGACTACGTCGTCGCGCCCAAGGCGGAGGCCCTCGCGCAGATCATGCAGAGTGCAAGCCCAGCGGCGGTTCTCATCGCCTCCTCGGCGGAGGGCAAGGAGATCGCGGCACGACTTGCCGTCAAGACCGGATCGGGTGTCATCACCGATGCTGTCGATGTGGCCGCGGACCTGACGGCCACCCAGAGCGTGTTCGGCGGTTCGACGATCGTGCAGTCGAAGGTCACCACGGGAACCCCGATCATCACCGTGCGCGTGAACTCCATCGCGCCGGAGGTGTCACCGGCGGCGGGTACGCGCGTCGATGTCTCCGTCGATGTTTCCTCCTCGGCGAAGACCGCCAAGGTCACCGATCGCACTGTCGCGGCCAAGGGCGGACGCCCCGAACTCGCAGAGGCTGCCATCGTGGTCAGCGGTGGCCGCGGGGTGAACGGCGCTGACGGATTCGGAGTGATCGAGGCTCTCGCAGACAGCCTCGGTGCTGCTGTCGGAGCTTCCCGTGCGGCCACGGATGCCGGCTGGTACCCCCACCAGTACCAGGTCGGGCAGACCGGGAAGACCGTCTCCCCACAGCTGTACATCGCCAACGGCATCAGCGGCGCGATCCAGCACCGCGCCGGCATGCAGACCTCCAAGACCGTCATCGTGGTCAACAAGGACCCGGAGGCGCCGATCTTCGAACTCGCCGACTTCGGTGTCGTGGGAGACCTGTTCTCCGTCGTGCCGCAGTTGACCGACGAGATCAACAAGCGCAAGGGCTGATCGAACCGGTCCGCACGCACCCGCGTTAGCATCGAACCTGTGGAGCGCCGGGTGGTATATCTCGATCACGCTGCGACCACCACCCTTCGACCCGAAGCCGCCAATGTGTGGTTGCAGGTGTCGGCAGAGGTCGGCAACCCTTCGTCATTGCACGCTGCCGGCCGTGCGGCGCGCCGCGTGGTCGAGGAATCCCGTGAACGAGCGGCTGCTGCCCTGGGCATTCGCCCGAGTGAGATCGTGTTCACCGCCGGTGGCACCGAGTCCGACAATCTCGCGGTCAAGGGGTTCGCCTGGGCTCGCGGTGGCCGCCGCGCCATCGTGTGCTCACCGATCGAGCATCACGCGGTCCTCGATCCCGTCGAGTGGCTGGTCGAACAGCAGGGATTCGAGGTCCGTTATCCGGCGGTCGATGCGCTCGGCAGGGTTGATCTGCAATCACTTGAGGCGCTCCTAGACGACGATGTCGCCCTGTGCTCGGTGCTGTGGGCGAATAACGAGATCGGAACGGTTCAACCGATCGAAGCAATCGCTCGATCCTGTCGAGAACAATCGATCCCGTTCCATTCCGATGCCGTGCAGGCCTTGGGCATGATCCCGGTGAACGCCTCCCTTCCGGGCCTGACAGCCCTCACCTTCAGCGGTCACAAGATCGGGGCTCCGGTCGGTGTCGGTGCGTTGGTGATCGATCGGGATGCGGTCGTCGCACCGTTGATCCACGGGGGCGGGCAAGAGCGCGAGATCCGTTCGGGCACGGTCGACGCGGCGGGAATCGCAGCCTTCGCCGTTGCCGTGGAGTCTGCTGTTGCCGAGCAGGAGAACCTCGCCGCACGTCTCATCGACCTGCGGGCCATGCTCGTCCAAGGAGTGCTGGCCAGGATTCCCGGAACCGTGCTGCAGGGTGATCCCGGTATCGGAGTCGATGAGCGTCTACCCGGCAATGTCGCGATCACCTTCGATGGATGCGAGGGCGATGCGCTGCTGATGCTGCTCGACGCAGCCGGCATCGCCTGTTCGACAGGATCCGCCTGCACCTCGGGAGTTCCTGAGCCTTCACATGTCCTGCTCGCCATGGGAGTCGATGCGGGCACCGCGCGGGGCACGCTGCGGTTCTCGTTGGGGCGCGGATCCACCGAGGATGACGTCGAGGCGCTCCTGACCGCCCTGCCCAGTGTGGTGGAACGCGCCCGACGAGCCGGCCGCCCCCGACTGGCTCCGCGCTCATGACGGTGCTCGCGCCATGAGAGTGCTCGCGGCATTGTCCGGAGGTGTCGACTCGGCGGTCGCCGCGGCACGCGTACGTGATGCCGGGCATGAGGTGGTCGGAGTACATCTGGCCCTGTCGAGAGCCGAGCATGTCAGCGGATCACGGGGTTGCTGTTCGGCGGAAGACGCCCGCGATGCCCGACGGGTCGCCGACATGCTCGACATCCCCTATTACGTCTGGGATATGCACGAGGAGTTCCAGGAGTCGGTCATCGATGACTTCATCGCCGAATACCAGGCGGGCCACACCCCCAATCCCTGCCTGCGCTGCAATGAGAGCATCAAGTTCGCAGCCGTACTCGATCGGGCGCTGGCACTGGGCTTCGATGCGGTCTGCACCGGGCACTATGCCCGCCTTGTCGATACTCCGACAGGGCGCGAATTACACCGTGCGGTCGATCCCGCCAAGGACCAGTCGTATGTGCTCGCGGTGCTCCAGGCTGATCAACTCGAGCATTCGATGTTCCCCCTCGGCGAGTCGGTCAAGGACGACGTTCGAGCCGAGGCGGATCAACGAGGACTGCTGGTCGCGCAGAAGCCCGACAGCCACGACATCTGCTTCATCCCCGACGGAGACACGGCCGCGTGGCTGCGCGACCGCTTGGGTGAGCAGCCCGGTGACATCGTCGACGCACAGACCGGGGATCGCATCGGCTCGCATGAGGGGGCCTATGCCTTCACGATCGGTCAGCGTCGAGGCCTAGCCCTGACGACCCCCGCAGACGAAGGCCAGCGTCGATATGTCGTGGATGTCGATGTGCGCTCCAATACCGTCTTCGTCGGCTCGTCGAGTCTGCTCGGCATTCGCACGATCGAGGCGATCGAACCACGTTGGACCCAGGGCCCTCGGAGGTCTCCTTTCGAGGCAAGCGTGCAGATTCGCGCGCACGGTGAACCGCTGGCTGCGACAGTCGACATCGTCGAGGTTGATTCCCATGCCCGCTGGCGGATCGCGCTGCATGAATCATTGCGCGGGGTGGCACCGGGGCAGGCAGCGGTCCTCTATGACGGCACTCAGGTGCTGGGCTCGGCGACCATTCACGCGACAGCCCCGTGAATCGGCGCGGATGATCGGCTACACCGCGACTGGAATCGGTTCGCTTCCTGGAGTGAACGCCGGCGAGGCCACCCGTATCGTCGCTGGCGAACTGTCGGACCTTCCTCATGTGGTGGAGTTGCCCGCACGCGGGCCGGGCTCGGACATGATCGGTCGGACGATGGCGATGCTGGCTGAATTGGCTCCTGATCTATCGGTCGAGACCACTCCCATGGGCTGGCGGTTCTGCGACACGCCCGGATCGGTGATGCGACGCGCGCGTTCATGGCTGGCAGAGGATCTCGATGCCGCGGAGCAGCACTACGCCGGCACTTCGGTGATCAAGGCCCAGGTCTGCGGGCCGTGGACGCTGGCGGCCGGTGTCGAGATGCGCAACGGAGAACGCGCGATCCGTGACCACGGTGCGTGCCGGGAGATCGCCGCGGCCCTGGCCGATGCCGTGGGTGCGCACATCCGCGACATCCAGCGCAGGATCCCCGGTGCCAGGGTGATCGTGCAGGTGGACGAACCCTCCCTGCCTGCTGCACTCGCGGGGGGCATCTCCACAGCCAGTGGCATCGCCACCTACCGCCGCATCGATCCGCAGATCGCTCAGGGTCACCTCGCCACAGTCGTCGAGTCGATGACTCAACTCGATGGGGTCGGCTGGCTCCACTGCTGTGCGTCGCACCCTCCGATCGAGATGCTCGTACGAGCCGGCTTCACCGGGCTCGCGGTTGCCCTGCGTCCAGAAGACGTCGCCTCCGAAGTCGAGCAGGAGCCTGTGGGCCAGGCCCTCGATCAGGGCGCAACCCTCGGCTGGGGGGTGCTCGATGGGCGGGAGATGACCGCAGGCCCAGGCGATGATGCGTCGCGCGCCGCATCCAGTGTGCTGCGCCAACTCGCTCGGTGGGGATTCACACCCGAGAGCGTGGCCGACCGGATCGTGCTCACCCCAAGCTGCGGTCTCGCGGGTAGCACGCCCCATGTCGTCCGAGCGGCCTATCGTGCGCTGCGTGAGGTCGGGCGGCTCCTCCGCGATGAGGGGCTCGAACCTGCGTAAAGTGCGCCCATGACCGTCCCCGATCAGGCCAGGGTGCGTTGGACCGAACTCGTCGACGCCATCGGTGACGCGCGCACCCGGTATTACCAGGAGGATCGCCCGACGATCTCCGACGAGGAATACGACGCGCTATTTCGCGAACTGATCGAGCTCGAGACAGCCCATCCGGAGTTGGCGTCCGGGGAGTCACCGACGCAGTCCGTGGGCGGTCAACGCTCAGAGATGTTCGAACCCGTCGAGCACTTGCAGCGCATGCTGAGTCTCGACAACGCATTCAGCCTCGATGAAGTGCGCGCATGGTCGGATCGGGTCGTCAAAGATGTCGGGACCCTGCCCGCGTTGCTGTGCGAGTTGAAGGTGGATGGGCTCGCGATCGACCTGGTGTATCGCAGGGGTCGTCTAGCCAGCGTGGCAACGCGTGGCGACGGCCGGGTCGGTGAAGATGTGACCTACAACGCGGAGATGATCTCAGCGATACCGCAGCATCTTGCCGGCTCCGCGGTGGCGGACCTCATCGAGGTGCGTGGTGAGATCTTCTTTCCGACGAGTGAGTTCGAACGCATCAATACCGAGCAACTCGAGGTTGGCGATTCGCCCTTTGCTAATCCGCGGAACGCTGCGGCCGGCACCCTGCGCCAGCGAATCGACCGCCGTCGTGAGGATCTCGCCGACGTTGCGTCCCGTTCCCGCGGCAGCGCCCGCGAGACGCAGCGCATCGAGCGGATGAGTGCCGAACTGGACCGCGCTGTTTCCCGTCTGGCGGCCCTTCGGCTCGTCGTGCACGGTCTCGGCGAGCATTCAGCGGCGAATCTGCGCTCCCAGAGCGAGGGCTACCGGATCCTGGCCGAACTCGGCCTACCCACCAGCGATCGGGTGCGTGTCGTGGATGACCTGGCAGGAGTCGAGGAGTACATCGCCTACTACGGCGAACACCGCCACGACGTCGAGCACGAGATCGACGGCGTGGTCATCAAGGTCGATGACATGGCCATCCAAGGCCGTCTCGGATCCACATCGAGGGCCCCTCGCTGGGCGATCGCCTACAAGTACGCGCCCGAGGTGGTGCGAACGCGATTACTCGATATCGCCGTCAACGTCGGTCGAACCGGACGGGTCACTCCCTTCGCCATCATGGAACCTGCTCGCGTAGCCGGATCGACCGTTTCGATGGCGACCCTGCACAACGCCGATGAGGTGCGACGCAAGGGTGTGCTCATCGGCGACATGGTGTTCTTGCGCAAGGCGGGTGATGTCATACCCGAGGTTCTCGGACCGGTCGTGGAGGTGAGAGACGGCAGCGAGCGGGAGTTCGTCATGCCAACCCGCTGCCCGGATTGCCAGACGCCGCTGCGCCCGGAGAAGGAGGGTGACGTCGACATCCGGTGTCCCAATGCGCGATCCTGCCCGGCTCAGTTGCGGGAGCGGTTGTTCCACGTCGGCTCACGCGGTGCCCTCGACATCGAAGGACTTGGTGAGAAATCAGCGCGAGCCCTACTGGACTGCGGTCTGGTCGTCGATGAGGGTGACCTGTTCGGGCTCACCGCCGAGGATGTGTCCCGGTGCGAGTACTTCACCCGTGAACCCGATCCCGGCGAGCCCGATCGCCCGTTGACCGAGAACGCCCGCAGGCTCCTCGAGCAGATCGAGGCGGCCAAGGAACGCGACCTCTGGCGGGTTCTGGTGGCGCTGTCCATCCGCCATGTCGGACCCACCGCTGCACGTGCGCTGGCGCGCGAGTTCGGTTCGGTCGATGCGATCGCCGCGGCCGACCGCGCAACCCTGGCCGCCGTGGATGGGGTCGGGCCGGTGATCGCCGAGGCGATCGAGGAATGGTTCGACGAGGATTGGCGGCGCCACGTCGTGGAGCAGTGGCGCAGCGCCGGAGTCCGCCTGGCCCAGGAGTCGACCGAGTCCGGTCCGGCGTTACTCGCGGGTGTCACCGTGGTGGTCACCGGGACCGTCGAGGGTTTCTCTCGTGACGGTGCCACCGCCGCGGTGCAAGACCGCGGCGGCAAGGTCACCGGTTCCGTGTCGAAGAAGACCGACTTCGTGGTGGTCGGCGACAACCCGGGCAGCAAGTACGACAGGGCGCTGGAGCTGGGAGTTCCGATTCTGGATCCGGCGGGGTTCGCGGTGCTCCTGGAACGCGGGCCCGAGGCAGCACGCGAGATCGCGACGATCGGCTCGGCCTAGGATGAGCGGCATGTCCGCGATTACGCCCGACGATGTCGCCCATCTGGCTCGCCTCGCGCGGTTGGAACTCACCGCCGACGAACTCGATCACTACGCGGCGCAACTCGATGTGATCGTGTCGTCTGTCGCTCGAGTCAGCGAGGTGGCGGCTGACGATGTCCCACCTACCTCGCATCCGCTCCCGTTGGTCAACGTCACCCGGCCGGACGTTGCGCGCCCTGGCCTGGGTGCGGCTGATGCGCTCGCGGGGGCCCCTGCGGTAGAAGACGATCGATTCCGGGTGCCCCGCATCCTGGATCAGGACTGAGAGCGCAGGGAACGCCGATGCCTACTTCACCGATCGATGCTGACCTGATCCGGCAATCCGCAACCGTCCTCGCTGCCGCCATCGCGGCCGGCGAGGTGAGTTCGCGCGAGGTCGTGCAAGCGCATCTCGACCGTATCGGCGAGGTCGATGAGGCTGTGCATGCGTTCTTGCACGTGACCGCTCACGAAGCACTCGAGACGGCGGACACCGTCGATGCCAAGAGAGCCGCGGGGGATCCGCTGGGTCCGCTCGCCGGTGTCCCGCTGGCGTTGAAGGACGTGCTCGCGATGCGCGGTGTGCCGACCACCTGCGGATCACGGATCCTCGAAGGTTGGCGTCCGCCCTACGACGCCACCGTTGTGGAGCGCCTTCGCGATGCGGACGTGGTGATACTCGGCAAGACCAATATGGATGAATTCGCGATGGGGTCATCCACCGAGCACTCGGCATTCGGACCCACACGCAATCCGTGGGATCTCGAGCGCATCCCGGGCGGATCCGGTGGTGGTTCGGCCGCGGCGGTCGCCGCCTTCGAGGCGCCTTTGGCTGTCGGTACCGACACCGGAGGATCGATCCGCCAGCCGGCTGCGGTCACCGGCACCGTCGGGGTGAAGCCGACCTATGGAGGAGTGTCCCGCTACGGACTCGTCGCCCTGGCATCGAGTCTCGATCAGGCAGGGCCGTGCGCCCGCACGGTGCTGGATGCAGCGCACCTCCACGCCGTGATCGCCGGGCACGATCCACGCGACTCGACCTCGATCGATGCTGCTGTCCCGGATGTCATCGCTGCGGCGCAGCGTGGCGATGTCCGAGGAATGCGCGTCGGATTGGTGCGCCAACTCGACGGCGAGGGCTACGCGCCGGGTGTGCGACAGCGTTTCGCCGAAGCCGTGGAGATCCTCACCCATCTCGGTGCCGAGATCGTCGAGGTCGACTGCCCGCACTTCGAGTACGCACTCGGTGCGTACTACCTCATCCTGCCCAGTGAGGCATCGAGCAACCTCGCCCGATTCGACGGGATGCGCTACGGCCTGCGAGCCGGTGACGGAAGCGATGCCTCGGTGGAATCCGTGATGTCGGCGACCCGAGAGGCTGGCTTCGGGGCCGAGGTGAAAAGACGCATCATGCTCGGGACCTATGCGCTATCCAGCGGGTACTACGACGCGTACTACGGTCAGGCTCAGAAGGTCCGCACGCTCATCCGCCGGGATTTCGATGCTGCGTTCGACAAGGCCGATGTGCTGATCTCACCGACCGCTCCGACCACCGCATTCCGGTTGGGTGAGAAGCTCGATGATCCGCTCGCGATGTACCTCAACGACATCGCGACGATCCCGGTGAACCTCGCCGGAAATGCCGCGATGTCCCTGCCCATCGGGCTGTCACCCGACGATGGTCTACCGGTGGGGTTGCAGATCATGGCGCCCGCCATGGCCGATGACCGTCTGTATCGTGCCGGTGCCGCAGTCGAGGGCGCGTTATATGACCGGTGGGGTCATCTGCTGATCGAGGAGGCTCCCGCACTATGAGCGCATCGACTGCTTCGACGAAGCCGACCTCACCAGTGCCTTTCGACGAGGCGCTGACGCGATACGAGCCCGTTCTCGGCCTCGAAGTGCACGTTGAACTGGGCACCGAGTCCAAGATGTTCTGCGCGTGTCCCACCGCGTTCGGTGCCGAACCCAACACCCAGGTCTGTCCCGTCTGTCTCGCCCTACCCGGAACCCTTCCCGTCATCAACTCCATCGCAGTGGAATCGATCATCCGCATGGGTCTCGCCTTGAACTGCACCATCGTCGAGTGGTGCCGGATGGCGCGGAAGAACTACTTCTATCCGGATATGCCGAAGAACTACCAGATCAGCCAGTACGACGAACCGATCTGCGTCGACGGTTATCTCGATGTGGTCGTCCCGCTGCCCGATGGTGAGGGCACCACGACGGTGCGTGTGGGGATCGAGCGGGTGCATCTGGAGGAGGACACCGGCAAGCTGACCCACGCCGGTGGCGCCACGGGGCGGATCCACGGCGCGGACTACTCCCTGGTGGACTACAACCGAGCCGGCATCCCGCTGGTGGAGATCGTCACGAAACCCATCACCGACACCGGTGCGCTCGCTCCGGCGGTCGCCAAGGCCTATGTCGCGGAACTGCGCGACATCATGCGCGGACTCGGCGTTTCCGATGTGAAGATGGAGGAAGGTTCGCTGCGCTGCGATGCGAACGTGTCACTGAACCGCCCCGGTGACGAATGGGGAACGCGCACCGAGACCAAGAACGTCAATTCGCTGCGATCGGTTGAGCGCGCGGTGCGCAGCGAGATCGAACGCCAGGCCGGTGTTCTCGATGCCGGGGGCCGCATCACCCAGGAGACCCGGCACTTCCATGAGGACACCGGTGTCACGACCCCGGGACGGTCGAAGGAGCAGGCGGAGGATTATCGCTACTTCCCCGAACCGGATCTCGTGCCGATCGCTCCCGATGCGGCGTGGGTCGAACAGTTGCGCGCCACGATCCCCGAGCAGCCCTCGATCCGCCGGGCGCGGCTGGCGCAGGACTGGGGGATCGGTGCCTTCGAGATGGAATCCCTGGTCAACGCCGGAGTGCTTCAACTCGTGGAGACGTCCGTCGAGGAGGGTGTGGAGCCCGATGCTGCGCGCAAGTGGTGGGCCGGCGAACTGCTACGGGTCGCCAATGAACGCGGAGTCGAACCTCAGGACCTGCCGGTGGCTCCCGGGGATATCAAGCGGGTCGAGGAACTCATCGCTGCTGGCACGATCAACGACAAACTGGCCCGCAGCGTGTTCGACGGGATCATCTCCGGCGAGGGTGATGCCGATGCGGTGGTGGCCGCTCGCGGACTCACCGTGGTCTCCGATGATTCAGCGCTCCTGGCTGCGATCGAGCAGGCCCTGGTGGATCAACCCGACGTGGCCGAGAAGATCCGCGGCGGCAAAGTGGCCGCGGCCGGCGCCATTGTGGGCGCGGTGATGAAGGCGACTCGAGGTCAGGCCGACGCGGGCAAGGTTCGAACGCTGCTACTCGACCACCTCGGTGTGGCTGAGGGCTAGCCCGCGAGTCGAACCTCGACGATGACATCGTCGGTCGGTCCTGGCTCACCGCGGCCATCGGTATTGCTCGTCATCAACCACAGCGAGCCATCGGGTTGCGCGGTCACCGTGCGCAGGCGCCCCAGGGCACCGAGGTCGAGGGCCAGCGGCTCACCGGCGCCGTCACCGACGATCGGCACCTGCCAGAGCACCTGTCCCCGCAGGGAGGCGACGTAGACGGCTGGGGACTCCCCACCGACGTAGGCGATCCCACTCGGTGATGCCAGCGATGTGGGCGACCACTGGGCGATCGGATCGATATAGGGCGGTAGATCAGCGGCCCCCTCGACGACGGGCCAGCCGTAGTTCCCGCCGGGCACCAGCAGGTTGAGCTCATCGGCGATGCTCGTGCCGAACTCACTGGCCCACACCCGTGCGCTTCCATCGTCAGCGAAGGCCAGTCCCTGCACATTGCGATGTCCCAGCGTGTACACCGGTGATCCGGGGAACGGGTTATCCGCGGGGATCTCACCATCGGATGTGACCCGCAGGACCTTTCCGGCGAGACTGTCCCGGTCCTGGGCGAGTTCGGGCTCCGCGGCATCGCCGGTGGCGATGTAGAGCATCCCGTCCGGGCCGAAGGCCAGCCGACCACCGTTGTGGATCGTGGCGCGGGGGATGCCCTCGATGATCACCTCCGGTTTGCCGAGTCCCGCAGGGCTCCACGGCAGCCGCACGACCCGGTTGTCGACATCGGTGGTGAGGTAGGCATACAGGACGCCCTCGGAGGATGCTGCGCTATCAGGAGGCACGGCCAGGCCCAGCAGCCCGCCCTCGCCCTCGGCTCGCACATCCGGTACGACCCCGAGCTCGGTCCGCTCACCGGTGCTGTCGAGCAACCAGACCCGTCCGGTGTCACGCTCGCTGATCAGGTGCCGATCACCATCCACCGACGCCAGACCCCAGGGAGAGGTCAGATCCTCGGTAACGGTGTTGCCGATCGATGCGACCGCGAGGGGAGCCGTCGGGTCGATGGGAGTGGGGGCCGATGTGGGGGAGCCGGCACAGCCGGCGAGCAAGCCGACACCGAGGATCAGGCCGATCGGAGCCCAGATCGCACGAGCGAAGCGGTTTCTCACCACTCCACTGTGCGCTGTCTGGGCCCCGCACGCGACTCGAGAGTGCGAGAAGCGCCACCTCATCGGGGGCGATCCGGGGTGGATGTGGTGGGGTATCGGGTGTGATCAGCGTTCCCGAGATCAGCACTCCGGTCGATCTCTGCCCGGACCCCGCACCTGTCGGTGTGGCGACCTACGACGATCTGCCCGCGGAGTCCGAACTCGACCACATCCGCTTCTACGTCCCGCCGTATATGGGAGGACCGGTTGGGTTCGCGATCATGGCCGCCATGCCACTGCTCGAGGTCTGCCAACTCCCCACGGCCGGGTTCGAGCACGCTCTACCTCATGTACCCGAGGGTGTGACGGTGTGCAATGCCGGCGGAGTGCATGACGCGAGTACCGCGGAATTGACCGTGGGGTTGATCCTCGCCCGGTTGCGCCGGATCGACGATATGGCGCGTGCGATGGAAACGGGTACCTGGATGTATGGCAGGTACGAAGCGCTGGCGGATAAGCGGGTGCTCATCGTGGGCTTCGGGGGAGTGGGGCAGGCGATTGCCACTCGATTGAGACCCTTCGAGGTGGAGGTCATTCCCGTTGCTCGCACCGCGCGTGAGGGAGTGGGCGCGATCGCCGATCTCGAGTCGCTCCTGCCGACGGTCGATGTCGTCGTCCTCGCGGTTCCCCTCGACGGCACGACACGCGGGATGGTCGATGCGCAGTTCCTGAGCCGGATGCGCGACAGAAGCCTGCTGGTGAACGTTGCCCGCGGAAGCGTCGTCGACACCGAAGCCCTTCTGGCCGAGGTGTCCACTGGTCGTCTCCAGGCCGTGCTGGATGTCACCGATCCTGAGCCGCTACCGGCCGACCATGCGCTGTGGCGCACACCCGGGGTTCTCATCAGCCCGCATGTCGGCGGCAACACCACCGCTTTCGCGCCGAGGATGCGCCGACTCATCACCGAACAGGTCGAGCGTTGGCGTAGCGGGGAACAACTGCGGCACATCGTGATGTAGAGCACGGGTGGTCATTGACGGCCACTTCGGAGTGCGCCTCAGTGATGTTGCGATGAGTCAGACGAGATTCACCGACGGTTCGCTTCGGATTTGTGGAGGTTGGCTTTCGCTGGTGAAAGCCTGGGGGGCCTGTTCTTCTCAGTCAGTTGGTCTTGGAGGTCCATCGTGCTCCGCTATCCCGTTCCGCCGACTCGTGGTTTCCTCGTGCATCGTTGGCTGGTGCTGCTGGTTGGTGTCGTGAGCTTGGCAGTGGTGTTGGCCATGCTGGGACGTGCTCCGGTGGCGAAAGCGGAGCCCGTTCCGGAGCCGGTAGGGACGTCGCAAGCATCCGGGGGGCCGGCTGCTGAGCTTCGTCGGGCGAAGTCATGCAGCCTGGATGGGGCGAAGTCCCGAGACGACCGCGATTGCGTGACGTTGCGTGCGCACAAGGGCAAGCACAAGGGGAAGGGTGACCGGCTTCGTTTGAAGGGCAAAGTCCGTTTCGCCGAGATCCCGATGGCGCGCGGGGGATTGGGGCCGCGGGGCGACTTCGCCTCCTCGAGCCGGATCGTGGTTATTGAGCGGGCCAAGGGCGGAGACCGTTGGACCGATGAGGGCCGGCGTTGGAAGCGGGTGGCGACCGTGAAGGCGGCCAAGGACGGGAAGTTCTCGGCGTCGATCCGGATGCGTCACCGAGGTCTTTACACGTTACGAGCTGTGGTGAGGGATGTGTCCTCGCGTCAGGTTCGTCAGGATTCCTCGGCCACGTCGGATTCCGTCGAGGCTACGGCGGGGGTGCCCGGATACGCGTACGAAATCGCCAATAACTCCACGCACGACCTGCTTGTCGAGTGCCTGGGCCAGGTCGGGGATGGTGAGGTGAAGGCTACTGAGGGGATTGATTTCCCGGAGAAGACTGGGAAGGCCAGTTGTGTGATGCTCGGGGGGACCGGTTTAAATGGCGGTTTCCGGCTGAAACAGAAGAACCCGATCGTCGGAGCACCGAGCGTGTACAACTTCGTGGGCTACAGCAACGACGGTAATGAGTGCAAAGATATGGCGACCCCGGAGATCAAGGACCGGGACATCATCAAGGTGTCGATCAAGGATGCCGGGTTCTGGGGGTTGGGCTATACGGGGACGATGACCTACCCCGACGGGAGTTCCTGCAACTTCCGGATGCTGACCGACACGCAGGACAAGCTCGCCGGGCAGCCGATCTGGGCGAAGGTGTTGGAGATCGTAATCGGAGTGGTCGTCATCCTCGCGTTGGTCTGGGTCGCTGCGGTCGCGCTTGGTGTTGTCGGCGCTGGAGCCGGAGGTGAAGCCGCAGTGGTGGGTTTCGACGGTGCCGTGGGGTCCATCTCTGATGCAGGTTTCCAGAGAGTCTGGGCATACTCATTCGACGGTATGGTCGAGGTTGGCGAAGAGTTCATGAATGTTGTGTGGCTCGCCTGAGCCCGCCATGCCAAGCGCCGCAGTTTGAGCGAGGACCGGCCTTCCTGAGGTGTCTTACCCGCCTCATGTTCTAGTCTGAGTGGATGGCCGACACCCCCGATATCAAGCCACGTAGCCGCGACGTCACCGACGGGCTGGAACGGGCTCCTGCTCGGGGCATGCTCCGCGCGGTCGGGATGACCGACGACGACTTCGTCAAGCCGCAGATCGGCATCGCGTCATCGTGGAATGAGATCACCCCCTGCAACATGTCGCTCGACCGCCTGGCTACGGCCGCCAAGGAGGGCGTGCACGCCGGGGGCGGGTTCCCGATGGAATTCGGCACGATCTCGGTTTCCGATGGCATCTCGATGGGCCACGAGGGCATGCACTTCTCGCTTGTCAGCCGCGAGATCATCGCCGACTCCGTCGAGGCCGTCATGCAGGCCGAGCGACTCGACGGCATGGTGACCTTCGCCGGGTGCGATAAGAGCCTGCCGGGCATGCTCATGGCCTCGGCTCGACTGGACCTGGCCAGCGTCTTCGTCTATGCCGGCTCGATCCTGCCCGGCAACGTGACACTGTCCGATGGCAGCAACCGTGACGTCACCATCATCGATGCATTCGAGGCGGTCGGCGCCTGCGCGCGCGGACTGATGAGTCGCGACGACGTCGATCGGATCGAGCGGGCGATCTGTCCTGGTGAGGGTGCCTGCGGCGGGATGTACACCGCCAACACGATGGCCAGCATCGCCGAGGTGATGGGCATGTCGCTGCCGGGATCGTCGTCCCCGCCCGCGGTCGACCGCCGTCGTGATGGCTTCGCCCGTCGGTCCGGCGAGGCGGTCGTGGAGTTGATTCGTCAGGGGATCACCACCCGCGACATCATCACGAAGCAGTCGCTGGAGAACGCGATCACGATCCTCATGGCCTTCGGGGGCTCGACCAACGCGGTACTGCACCTGCTGGCAATCGCCCACGAGGCGAACGTCGATCTGCACCTCGAGGACTTCCACCGCATCGGGTCCAAGGTGCCGCTGCTGGCCGACGTGAAGCCCTTCGGACGTTTCGTCATGAGCGATGTGGACCGTGTGGGTGGTGTTCCCGTGGTCATGCGAGCACTTCTTGACGCCGGCCTGCTGCACGGTGACTGCCTGACCGTCACCGGTCGGACCGTTGCCGAGAACCTCGCTGACATCTCACCCCCCGATCCCGATGGCAACATCCTGCGTGCTGCCGCTGATCCTCTGGATACCCACGGCGGCATCACCATCCTGTCCGGCTCCCTGGCACCCGAGGGAGCGGTCGTCAAGAGCGCTGGCGTTCCCGTGGAGTCGTTCGAGGGTTCCGCGCGGGTATTCGAACGCGAGCAGTCGGCGATGGCTGCCCTCGAGGACGGCACGATCGGCGCCGGAGACGTCGTGGTGATCCGGTACGAAGGGCCCAAGGGTGGCCCGGGGATGCGCGAGATGCTGATGATCACCGGCGCTATCAAGGGTGCCGGCCTGGGTAAGGACGTCCTGTTGATCACCGATGGTCGGTTCTCCGGTGGCACCACGGGTCTGTGCGTGGGCCACGTCGCACCCGAGGCCACCGACGGAGGGCCGATCGGGCTCATCCGCGATGGTGATCGCGTGCGCATCGATATCAACGCTCGCACGCTCGATCTCCTCGTCGATGATGCCGAACTGGAGCGCCGTCGGTCGGAGTTCGCCCCGTTGCCCCCGCGCTACACCCGCGGGGTGCTGGCGAAGTACGCCAAGCTCGTGGGTTCGGCCTCCGGTGGCGCGGTCTGCGACTAGCGCCGTGGGGATCGGGGGAGTATGGTGGCGGAATGCAGCGGAGCATCATCGTAGGTAGGCGCGCGGGCTAACCCCGAAGCGTCGCCTCCGGCGAACCCGCGCGCACCCTCCGAGCCCACCCGGGCCGGGGGGTTTCGTGTTGATAGGGCCGATGCGAGACCATGTAGTGAGGTTCTCGCATCGGAACCGACTGGGGAATGAGGATGGCGAGTATGAGCAGCACCACCGGGACCGACACCGGTACCACCAGTTCGGATGGCGCGACCCTCACCGGGGCGCAGAGCTTGATCCGCTCGTTGGAGCACGCGGGGGCCGAGGTCGTCTTCGGCATTCCCGGCGGTGCCATCCTGCCCGCCTACGACCCGCTCATGGACTCCTCGATCGTCCGACACATCCTGGTGCGCCACGAGCAGGCCGCGGGGCATGCCGCGGAGGGCTACGCCGCCGCGACCGGACGTGTCGGGGTCTGCATGGCTACATCGGGACCCGGGGCGACCAACCTGGTCACCCCGATCGCCGATGCCCACATGGATTCGGTCCCCATGGTCGCCATCACCGGCCAGGTGCCGTCGTCGGCGATCGGTACCGATGCCTTCCAAGAGGCCGACATCCGCGGCATCACCATGCCGATCACCAAGCACAATTTCCTCGTCACCGACCCCGCCGAGATCCCGCGAGCGATCGCCGAGGCGTTCCACCTGGCGGGCACCGGACGCCCTGGGCCGGTGCTGGTCGATATCTCCAAGGACGCCCTGCAGGCGACCTCGCAGTTCACCTGGCCGGATCGGCTGGATCTGCCCGGCTACCACCCGGTGACGCGTCCCCACGCCAAGCAGGTGCGTGAAGCGGCCCGACTCATGACCGAATCGCGACGTCCGGTCCTCTACGTCGGCGGGGGAGTGATCCGGGCGAATGCCAGCCCCGCACTGATGCGTCTGGCTCAGGTGACCGGATTGCCGGTGGTGACGACGCTGATGGCGCGCGGTGCCTTCCCGGACACGCATCCGCAGCATCTGGGCATGCCTGGAATGCACGGCACCGTCTCCGCGGTCGGGGCGCTGCAGAAGTCCGACCTCATCGTCGCTCTCGGTGCACGTTTCGACGATCGAGTCACCGGCAAACTCGACACCTTCGCCCCCGATGCGAAGGTCATCCATGTCGACATCGATCCGGCTGAGATCTCGAAGAATCGCTATGCCGATGTGCCCATCGTCGGTGACGTCGGGGAGTTCCTCACCGAACTCGTCGCCGTCATCGAGGAGGAGCAGGCCCAGGGTCGCCAGGGTGACTACGAGGGTTGGTGGGCCACGCTCGACCACTGGCGCCAGACCTATCCGCTCGGCTACGACCTACCCGACGATGGTTCACTGTCGCCGCAGCTGGTCATCCAGCGCCTCGGCGCGATCGTCGGGCCCGATGCGGTCTATGCCGCCGGTGTAGGCCAGCATCAGATGTGGGCCGCGCAGTTCGTCGAGTACGAGAACCCCAGAACCTGGTTGAACTCCGGTGGACTGGGCACGATGGGATACGCGGTGCCCGCCGCCATGGGAGCCAAGGTGGGGTTGCGGGACACACCGGTGTGGGCCATCGACGGCGACGGCTGCTTCCAGATGACCAACCAGGAGTTGGCCACCTGCAGCATCAATGACATCCCGATCAAGGTCGCGCTGATCAACAATTCCAGCCTCGGGATGGTGCGGCAGTGGCAGACGCTGTTCTACAACGAGCGTTACTCGCAGACCGACCTGCATTCGCATCGCTTCCCCGATTTCGTCAAGCTCGCCGAGGCATACGGCTGCTATGGATTGCAGTGCGACAGCCCCGATCAGGTCGACTTGACGATCGAGAAGGCGATGAGCATCGACGATGCACCCGTCGTGATCGACTTCGTGGTGCACAAGGACGCCATGGTGTGGCCGATGGTGGCGGCGGGAACAAGCAATGACGACATCATGGTCGCCCGAGAGATGGCGCCCTCATGGGACCGGGAGGACTGAGGCCATCATGAGCCGTCACACACTGTCCGTCCTCGTCGAGGACAAGCCAGGAGTCCTCGCCCGCGTCGCCAGTCTGTTCTCTCGTCGAGGTTTCAACATCGAGTCCCTGGCCGTTGGTCCCACCGAGATGCCCGAGGTTTCACGGATGACCATCGTGGTGTCGGTCGAGTCGCTTCCGCTCGAGCAGGTCACCAAGCAGTTGAACAAGCTGATCAACGTGCTCAAGATCGTGGAGTTGGATGCAGAATCCGCCGTTCAGCGCCAGATCATGCTCGTCAAGGTGAGAGCCGATGCCTCCACGCGTTCATCGATCCTGGAGACGGTGAACCTATTCCGTGCCAAGGTCGTGGACGTGGCTCTCGATGCGGTGACGATCGAGGCGACCGGGGACCACGACAAACTCTCCGCATTCCTGCGGGTGCTCGAGCCCTACGGCATCAAGGAACTCGTCCAGTCCGGCATGGTGGCGCTGTCGCGAGGAGGACGGGCGATGACCGATCGCTCCCTCCGCCCGGTCGACCGATCCGCCTGACCGATACCCTTCCCATCCGAAGATCACCCCGCCTGCAGTCACACCCGTTCATGACGAGTACCGGAGGAAAACCCGTGGCCGAGTTGTTCTATGAAGCCGATGCCGATCCCTCGATCATCGCCAACCGTGTCGTGGCCGTGCTCGGCTATGGCAGCCAGGGACATGCGCATGCGTTGAATCTGCGCGACTCGGGTGTCGATGTCCGCGTCGGTTTGGCCGAAGGATCACGCAGTCGTGCACGCGCTGAAGAAGAGGGCCTGCGTGTCGTGGACCCGGCCACGGCGACGGCTGAGGCCGATCTCATCATGATGGCTGTTCCGGATCCGGTGCAGAAGCGACTGTACGCCGAGGCAGTCGAGCCGAATCTGCAAGAAGGGGACGCGCTGTTCTTCGCCCATGGGTTCAACATCCGATTCGGTTATGTCACGCCACCGACGTTCGTCGACGTGTGCATGGTCGCACCGAAGGGCCCGGGGCATCTCGTGCGCCGGGAGTACGTCGCTGGTCGCGGTGTGCCGGCGATCGTCGCGGTCGAGCAGGATGCAACGGGTCAGGCATGGCCGCTGGCGCTGTCCTATGCCCGCGGGATCGGCTGCCTGCGCGCCGGTGGCATCAAGACGACCTTCACCGAGGAGACCGAAACTGATCTGTTCGGTGAGCAGGCCGTGCTGTGCGGTGGTGCATCGCAGTTGATCATGAAGGGATTCGAGACACTGGTCGAGGCGGGCTACCAGCCGGAGGTCGCATACTTCGAGTGCCTGCACGAACTGAAACTGATCGTGGACCTGATGTACGAGGGTGGGATCGCCAAGCAGCGCTGGAGCGTCTCGGATACCGCCGAATACGGCGACTATGTCTCTGGCCCGCGCGTCATCGACGACCGAGTGAAGGAGAACATGAAGGCGGTTCTCGCCGATGTCCAAAGTGGCGCGTTCGCGGAGCGCTTCATGGCTGACCAGGAGGCCGGAGGCCCGGAGTTCCTGCAGATGCGCGCCGAAGCAGAGCAGCACCCGATCGAGAAGGTCGGTCGTGAACTCCGCGGACTGATGAGCTGGATCGATTCGGGTAACGACGACTATGTCGAGGGAACAGCAGCCCGCTAGGAAGCATGGCGTGTCGGAAGAATGACGTGGCACCCACACCTGAGGACAAGATCTGCCAGCGGTGTGGCCGGCGCATCGAATGGCGGTGTAAGTGGGCCCGCGATTGGGACTCCATCCGATACTGCTCGGAAAGGTGTCGCAAGACTCGGGTCACCGATGTCGATCAGCGACTCGAGCGCGCGATCATCGAGTTGTTGCAGGGGCGCTCCGGCGCTGCCACGATCTGCCCTAGTGAGGCCGCACGTGTCGTCGCCGGTGATGATGAGCAGGCTTGGCGCCCCCTTATGGAACCGGCCCGCTCGGCCGCACGGCGGTTGGTTGCCGCAGGCCGGGTGGTGATCATGCAGAACGGCAGGAAGGTCGATCCATCGACGGCTCGCGGGCCGATCCGCATCCGGTTGGTGCGATGAAGGTGGTGCGATGAACGCGTCCGGTTCACATCGGTTGCCGACTCCGGCGGCGGGTGAGGAAATCGCCTGGGTGGCGCAGCATCTGGCCGATCTGGTCACCGGTCCGGTGCGGTCAGGGGTGATTCACGGCGGGCAATCCCACGCCGATCGAGCCCTGGCGACCTTCGATGTCACCGGATACGCCCGTGATCGTAATGAGGTGTGGCCGCAGAACCGACAGGGCGCCAGCCGCCTCTCGCCATATATCCGGCATGGACTGCTCGACCTGCCGCGTGTGTGGAAGCACGTGCACGACGGCCCGGCGAAGGATGTCGAAACCTTCCGCAGTGAACTCCTGTGGCAGGAGTACGCCCGGCACCTGTACGCCCGGGTGGGTCGATCGACACGGCGCTCGCTGCGCTTCGCGGTCGAGGAACGATCCGAGGCAGCGCCGACTCGGTGGACCCCGGACACCGTCGAGGATGCGGCACAGGACATGGCATGTCTGGAACTGTCCCTGCGCGATCTCACCGAGCAGGGCTGGCTGACCAACCAGCAGCGGATGTGGCTGGCATCCCACCACACGGTTCGCCTGGGACGGGGTTGGCGCGATGGAGAGGATGAGTTCTTTCGCAATCTACTCGATGGATCCCGAGCCGCGAATCGATTGGGCTGGCAGTGGACGGTCGGTGCACTCACCGGCAAGCAATACGGGTTCTCCCGCTGGCAGGTCCACAAGCGCGCACCGGGACTGTGCGGCACGTGCTCCCGGCAGGCAGACTGCCCGATCGAGCAGTGGCCTGATGACGAACAGGTCGCCCCGCGTGCCATGGTCGACCCGCTGGTGCGCAAGGATCCCGACCTCGCCAGCACCCGTGGTCCGCTCGCGGCCGAAATCGTCGAGACACCCGAGGCTGTGTGGATGACCGCGGAGTCCCTCGGCGATGACGATGCCGCCCTCGCTGCATGGCCGGACCTACCCGTGGTGTTCGTCTTCGACAGCGCCCTGCTCACCCGACTGCGCCTTGCGGCGCATCGACTGGTGTTCCTCACCGAGTGCCTCGCCGACCTCGCAACGCGCCGTGATGTCGGTGTCTGGCTCGGCAGTCCCCGCGAAGTGCTCGCCCAGACGTCCATCGCCACCACATTCGCTCCGGTCCCCGGATGGTCGGCTCACGCGCGACATCTGCGCGTCGATGCGCTGCATCCTTGGCCCTGGCTCGTGCCACCGCATGCGGGTCCGGTGACCTCATTCACCGCCTGGCGCCGCCGCGCGGGCGTGTGAGCGCTGTGTGGCTAGACTGCGGCGAGCCCGGAAACCATCGTCCGCCCAGATTTCCCCGCGAGGTGTCTAGTGTCCAAGCCCGTCGTGCTGATCGCTGAAGAGCTCTCCCCGGCGACCGTCGAGGCCCTCGGCCCGGACTTCGAGATCCGCTACTGCGATGGTGCTGATCGCTCCCAGCTGCTGCCGGCCATTGCCGATGTGGACGCGATCCTCGTTCGCTCTGCGACCAAGGTCGATGCCGAGGCGATAGCGGCTGCTTCCAAGCTGAAGGTCATCGCCCGCGCCGGGGTCGGTTTGGACAACGTCGACGTGAAGGCCGCCACCCAGGCGGGCGTCATGGTTGTCAACGCGCCCACCTCCAACATCGTCAGTGCCGCTGAACTCGCCGTTGGGTTGTTGCTGGCCAGTGCGCGCAAGATCGTCCCCGCCAATCTGTCATTGAAGGCCGGGGAGTGGAAGCGGTCGAAGTACACCGGTGTGGAACTGACCGAGAAGACCGTCGGAATCGTGGGCCTGGGACGTATCGGGATCCTGGTGGCCCAGCGGCTCTCCGCCTTCGGCGTCCGACTGATCGCCTACGACCCCTATGTTCAGCCGGCACGTGCAGCACAGATCGGCGTTCGCATGGTCAGCCTCGAAGACTTGCTCGCCGAGTCGGATTTCATCACCATCCACCTGCCCAAGACGCCCGAGACGGCGAACCTGATCGATGCCGACAAACTCCGCCTGGTGAAGCCGACCGTGCACATCATCAACGCGGCGCGTGGCGGCATCATCGATGAAGCGGCGTTGTTCGAGGCGATGACCGAAGGCCGAGTCGCCGGTGCGGGGCTGGACGTCTACGCCAGCGAGCCGTGCACCGACTCGCCGCTGTTCGGTTTGGAAAGCGTCGTGGCCACCCCGCATCTGGGTGCCTCCACCGATGAGGCGCAGGAGAAGGCGGGCATCGCGGTAGCGCGGTCCGTGCGTCTGGCCCTGGCGGGCGAACTCGTCCCCGATGCGGTCAATGTGCAAGGTGGAGTCGTCGCTGAACCCATCCGCCCACTGCTACCCCTGGCCGAGCATCTGGGCCAGATCGCCAGCGGACTCGTCGAGACCGCGGTCGAGCGGGTCGACATCGAGGTGCGCGGTGAGGCCGCCGATCTCGATGTGCGTGTCATCGAACTCGCAGCGTTGAAGGGAGTGTTCTCCGGACTGGTCCACGATGCGGTGTCCTTCGTCAACGCGCCGGTCCTGGCCGAGCAGCGCGGCGTCGAGGTAGCGCTGACCACTGATCGCGAGAGCGCCGATCACCGCACTCTCGTGCGCGTCCGACTGACGCTCACTGATGGCGCCATGTTGTCGGTGGCCGGCACGGTCACCGGGGCCCGGCATGTGGAGAAACTCGTCGAGGTCGATGAATTCGATGTCGATGTCCCCATCAGCGAGCACATGGCCCTGTTCCGCTACCACGATCGTCCGGGCATGGTCGGCGTCGTCGGACGCCTCCTCGGCGAGGCGAGTATCAACATCGGCGGCATGCAGGTCAGCCGCGATGACGCCGGCGGTCATGCTCTCATCGTGCTGACCGTCGACAGTCCTGTTCCGGCGCCGACCCTGTCGAACATCGTCGACGAGATCGGCGCACACACCGGTCGAGGCGTCAGCGTCGTGTGATCTAGCTCGGTCACCCGCGAAGGGATCGATTCACGGCGCTCACGATGGCCTTGAGTGAGGATGTCGTGATCGACGGGTCGATGCCGACACCCCAGAGAACCTGGCCGTCCACCGCGCACTCGCAGTACGACGCGGCGATCGCGTCACCTCCGGCGCTCATCGCATGCTCTGCGTAATCGAGCACACGCACGTCGAGGTCGAGGTCTACGAGCGCGGAGCAGAAAGCTGCGACCGGTCCGTTACCGGAACCGGTGATGGTGATCTCCTGTCCCTGATCCAGCAGGGTGACGTCGACGGTGGTCTGTCCGTCGACGGCGGAATCCTGTCGAACCGACACGAGCGAGAATCGACCCCACGGCGCGGCCGGGACAGGGAGGTATTCCTCGGAGAACGCCGACCACATATCCTCCGGTGAGATCTCGCCGCCTTCGGAATCCGTACGGTCTTGGACGACGTGGGAGAACTCGATCTGCAGCCGGCGGGGGAGTTCGAGTTTGTGCTCGGTGCGCATGATGTATGCGATCCCGCCCTTGCCCGACTGCGAGTTGACCCGGATGACCGCCTCGTATGTGCGCCCGACATCCTTGGGATCGATCGGCAGGTACGGCACCTCCCAGGGATAGTCGTCCACGTCGGTTCCATGAGCCAGCGCTTCGGCTTCCAACGCCCGCAGTCCCTTGTTGATCGCATCCTGGTGCGAACCGGAGAACGCGGTGTAGACCAGGTCACCGCCGTAGGGGTGACGTTCGTTGACCGGGAGCTGATTGCAGTATTCGACGGTGCGGCGGATGTCATCGATATCGGAGAAATCGATCTGCGGGTCGATGCCCTGGCTGAACAGGTTCATGCCGAGGGTGACCAGGCACACGTTGCCGGTGCGCTCGCCGTTGCCGAACAGGCATCCCTCGATCCGATCGGCGCCGGCCAGATAACCCAACTCTGCTGCGGCGACTGCGGTTCCCCGGTCATTGTGCGGATGCAGGCTCAGTACGACCGAATCGCGGCGGGCTAGGTTGCGGTGCATCCACTCGATGGCGTCGGCGTACACGTTCGGGGTGGCCATTTCGACCGTCGCCGGCAGGTTGAGGATCACTTTGCGTTCCGGGGTCGGCTGCCACACCTCGGTGACGGCGTCGCACACCTCGACGGCGTACTCCAATTCGGTTCCGGTGAAGGACTCGGGGGAGTACTCGAAGTACACGTCGGTCTCGTCGGCGATCTGCTCGGCGTACTTCATGCACAGTTGAGCCCCGTGCGCGGCGATGTCCTTGATTCCGTCGCGATCCAAACCGAACACCACCCGTCGCTGCAGGATGGACGTGGAGTTGTAGAGGTGCACGATGGCTTGCTTGGCCCCTCGGATCGCATCGAAGGTGCGCTCGATGAGGTGCTCGCGTGATTGGGTCAGGACCTGGATGACGACGTCATCGGGAATCAGATCCTCCTCGATGAGCATGCGCACGAAATCGAAATCGGTCTGGGACGCCGAGGGAAAGCCGACCTCGATCTCCTTGTATCCCATATCGACCAGCAACGCGAACATGCGCTTCTTGCGTCCCGGTGTCATGGGATCGATGAGAGCCTGATTTCCGTCGCGTAGATCGACTGCGCACCAGCGTGGTGCGTCGGTGATGGTGCGACTCGGCCAGGTGCGGTCGGACAGATCGACGGGGGTGAAGGGCCGATATCGATGCCAGGGCATCGTGGAAGCTCGCTGTGCGAAGCGACGCTCGTAATCGTTCGGGTTCTTATCCTGGGGTGCGGGATTATGGGGTGCTGGATTTCCGGGCGAAGTGGTCACGTCATCTCCTCGGTGAGTCCTCATTGCGGGTGGGGTGACCGGCGAATGAGGAGACCCCGCGACGAGTGGGCCGGTCGTTAGGCCTCGTCGCGGCAGCCAAGGAGCAGCATCTGCTGCAGGTTCGCCAACATCGGCCCCGAGCATACACCCGCGGTGGCCCGCGCTGCCGATCGTGGGGGGACCAGGCGCTAGCCTCTGCCCCCATGGCGCAACAGTTGAATCTGGCCCTGATTCCCGGTGATGGCATCGGCACCGAGGTGGTGGTGGAAGCCTTGAAGGTGCTCGATGCGGTCCGCGATGATCTCTCGGTCACGACCGTCGAGTACGACCTCGGTGCTCGCCGCTACAACCGCACGGGTGAGACGCTGCCCGACAGTGTGCTCGAGGAATTACGCGGATATGACGCGATCCTCCTCGGTGCGATCGGCGATCCCAGCGTTGCGCCAGGCATTTTGGAACGCGGTGTGCTGCTGCCTCTGCGTTTCGCGCTGGATCATCACGTGAACTATCGTCCCGTGAAACTCTTCCCGGGGGTGACATCGCCACTGGTGGGCAAGGGTCCGCAGGAGATCGACTTCGTCGTCTTCCGCGAGGGAACCGAAGGGCCCTACGTCGGAGCCGGCGGTGTCCTGCGGCGTGGCACGGTGCACGAGGTGGCGACCGAGGAGAGTCTCAACACCGCCTACGGCGCCGAGCGCATCATCCGCGAGGCGTTCCGTCGTGCCATGCGTCGTCGCAAGCACGTCACCCTGGTGCACAAGACCAACGTGCTGACCAATGCCGGCAGTCTGTGGCAGCGCACCTTCGATCGGGTAGCAGCGGAGTTCCCCGAGGTCACCACCGCCTATCAGCATGTCGATGCTGCCGCGATGTTCTTCGTGACGTCCCCGGAGCGATTCGATGTGATCGTCACCGACAACCTCTTCGGTGACATCCTCACCGACCTGGGCGCGGCGATCAGCGGCGGAATCGGGCTGGCCGCCAGCGGCAACCTCGATCCCAGTCGCATGAACCCCAGCATGTTCGAACCCGTTCATGGTTCAGCACCCGATATCGCCGGGCAGGGTAAGGCCGATCCGACGGCGACGGTCTTGAGCCTCGCGCTGCTGTTGGACTTCATCGGCCAGGAGGACATGGCCGGTCGTGTCGAAGCAGCTGTCGAAGCCGATCTTGCAGCCCGAGGATCCTCAGTCCGGTCGACCAGCGAGATCGGCGATGCCCTCGCCGAGCGCGCCGCAGTGAAGTAACGTCACCCGACATGAGCACGCTCAGTGCGGGTCTGTGGCCCATCGCCGATCATCGTGGAGGGGACACGACCCCGACCGCACGTCGTGACGAGATCCTCGCCGATCCTGGATTCGGCCGGCATTTCTCCGATCACATGGTGCGCGCCCGTTGGACCGCCGACGGAGGCTGGCATGACGCCGAGCTCGTCCCGTACGGACCACTCACGATGGACCCGGCTACCAACTTCATCCATTACGGCCAATCCATTTTCGAAGGTCTGAAGGCCTATCGGCACTCCGACGACAGCATCTGGACCTTCCGTCCCCTCGCCAATGCCCAACGATTCGCCAACAGCGCGCGCCGGTTGGCGATGGCGGAGTTGCCGGCGGAGTTGTTCCTGGCCAGTCTCGAAGCTCTCGTCCAGGCTGATCGTGACTGGGTGCCCAGTAAGCCTGAGCATTCGCTGTATCTGCGCCCGTTCATGTTCTCCACCGAGGTCGGACTCGGTGTCCGTCCGGCGAATGCCTACGAATATCTGCTGATCGCCTCACCGGCCGCGGCGTACTTCGCCGATGGAGTCAAGCCGGTCAGCGTGTGGTTGTCCGATGACTACGTTCGCGCGGCGCCCGGCGGCACGGGCGAGGCGAAGTGCGCGGGCAATTACGCCGCGTCCCTGATCGCCCAGGCCGAGGCTGCCCAGCATGGCTGCGACCAGGTGGTGTGGCTCGATGCCGTCGAGCGGCGCTATGTCGAGGAGATGGGCGGCATGAACCTGTACTTCGTGTACGGGTCGGGTGACTCCGCCCGATTGCTCACTCCGGCGTTGACGGGCACCCTGCTGCCCGGGGTGACGCGCGACTCCCTCCTCGTGCTCGCCGAAGACCTCGGCATCAGGGCCGATGAGGGCACGATCACCGTCGACGAATGGCGTGCTGGCTGCGCCTCGGGGGAGATCACCGAGGTGTTCGCCTGCGGTACCGCGGCGGTCGTGACCCCGGTGGGGGCCGTGAAGTCCCGGGAAGGGTCCTGGCAGGTCGGGTCCGGTGGAGCGGGCCCGGTCACCATGCGTCTGCGTGGGGCTCTGCTCGATATCCAAGGTGGCCAGACACCCGACCGCCATCAGTGGCTGCACCGATTGGCCTGAACCCGCCCGGAGGAATCGAACCTCGGGGTATGCTGATCTCGTGCTCGACCAGATCATTATTTCCTAGCGCATCGGCGCCGCTCTCGCGGCATCGATGCGCAGCCCTTCGCACCCGCGGGGGGCTTTTTTAGTGCCCATTCACGACGGGAGGGGCACAGAGAGGAACGACGATGCCCAGCCTGCCCCTCGGGGATTCCTTCCATGTTTACGACACCACGCTGCGCGATGGAGCTCAGCGTGAAGGGATCGCGTACTCGGTCGAAGACAAACTCGCAGTCGCGGGCTTGCTCGATGATTACGGCGTCGGCTTCATCGAGGGCGGCTGGCCGGGGGCTATGCCGAAGGACACGGAATTCTTCGCTCGCGCTCGTGCGGAACTCGATCTGCAAACAGCGAAGTTGGTGGCCTTCGGTGCCACCCGCAAGCCCGGTGTTCCGGTGGCCGACGATCCGCAGGTCGCGGCACTGCTGGAGTCGCAGGCTCCGGTGATCACGCTCGTGGCGAAGTCCGATGTGCGCCACGTCACCGAGGCGCTACGCACCACGCTCGACGAGAACCTCGCGATGATCACGGATACGGTGCGTTATCTGGCCGAGCAGGATCGGCGGGTGTTCCTGGATCTCGAGCACTTCTTCGACGGATACGTACATGATCGCGATTACGGGGCTCGGATCCTCGAGTCAGCCTTCACGGCGGGGGCCGATGTCGGAGTTCTGTGCGACACCAACGGCGGCATGCTGCCGCACGGAATGTTCGAGGTCGTACGCGAGGTCGCGGAACGGTCTGGCGTCCGGCTCGGAATCCACTGCCAGGACGACACCGGATGCGCGATCGCCAACACCATCTCTGCGGTGGAAGCCGGAGTCACGCACGTGCAGTGCACTGCGAACGGCTATGGCGAACGGACCGGGAACGCTGACCTGTTCCCGGTGGTGGCCAATCTCGAGACGAAACTCGACATGCGTGTCCTACCGGACGGCAAACTCCGCGAAACGATGCGTATCTCCCATGCCATTGCCGAGATCGCCAATATCGCCCCGGACACTCACCAGCCGTATGCGGGGGTGTCATCGTTCGCGCATAAGGCTGGACTCCACGCCAGTGCGCTCAAGGTGAACGCTGATCTGTACAACCACATCGATCCTGCCCTGGTGGGCAACGATCAGCGGGTACTCATCACGGAGATGGCCGGGCGAGCATCGGTCGAGCTCAAGGGACGCGAACTCGGCTATGACCTCTCCGATGCGCCGGAGGTACTCACCCGAGTGGTGGATCGGGTGAAGGATCTCGAGGCCCAGGGCTGGTCTTTCGAGGCTGCCGATGCATCCTTCGAGATGCTCCTGCTCGATGAGGGATCAGGATCTGTTGCTCGCCACTTCACGGTCGAGTCCTGGCGCACGATCGTCGAACAGTCTCCCGACGGTCGTGTCGTGAGCGAAGCGACGGTGAAACTGCACGCGGGTGGAGAACGGACCATCGTCACGGCCGAGGGCAACGGCCCGGTCAACGCACTCGACCAAGCCCTACGCAAGGCCGTTGTCGGTCTGTTTCCCGAGCTCACCGGTGTCAGCCTCACCGACTACAAGGTGCGGCTGTTGAATAACTCGCGTGGAACCGATGCCATCACCCGGGTTCTGATCGGCACCACCGACGGTGATGACACCTGGAGCACGATCGGAGTGCACGAGAACGTGATCGCGGCATCGTGGCGGGCATTGGAGGACGCGGTGTCCTATGCGCTCCTTCGGCGACGCCGCGACTAGGCTGCTGCTCGTGCTGATTGCTCGTGTATCCCATCATGATGAGGTGTCCTTCGCCGCTGTGAACGGCGACCGGGTCGACCTGATCGACACGCATCCGTTCGGTGAGGTTCAACTGACGGGGGAGTCGCACCCGCTCGAATCGGTGCGTGTTCTGGCTCCCATCCTGCCGAGCAAGGTCATCGCAGTGGGCAAGAACTACGCCGATCATGCAACCGAAATGGGGGGAGAGGTCCCCGCCGAGCCCATGATCTTCTTGAAGCCGAGCACCTCGGTGATCGGCCCGGGTGCCCCGATTGTGCTCCCCACGTCATCACGGCACGTCGATCTCGAAGCGGAACTCGCCGTCGTGATCGGACGGATGTGCCGCCATGTGCCCATCGATCGTGTTGGCGATGTCGTCTTGGGCTACACCTGCGCCAACGATGTCTCGGCGCGTGACCATCAAGCCAGTGATGGTCAATGGGGCAGGGCGAAGGGATTCGATACCTTCTGCCCGCTCGGCCCGTGGATCGCGACGGATATCTCTGCAGACGACCTGGCGATCACCGCCCGGGTAGACGGTGAGGTGCGCCAGTCAGCACGAACCTCGTCGATGGTGCGCAACGTGTCGACGATCGTGTCGTGGATCTCCGATGTCATGACCCTGCTGCCCGGTGATGTCATCCTGACCGGCACCCCGGCCGGTGTCTCACCCATCGTGGCCGGGGACGAGGTTGTCATCGAGATCGAAGGGATCGGGCAGTTGCGCAATCCGGTTGTGGCGGCGGAGTCCGTCGCATGAGTCAGATGACACCGGCGAACGGGACTGATATTCGGGTGCGGTTCTGCCCATCGCCCACAGGGAATCCGCACGTGGGGATGATTCGTACCGCGTTGTTCAACTGGGCTTTCGCGCGACATGTCGGTGGAACTTTCGTGTTCCGTATCGAAGATACCGATGCTGCACGCGATACACAGGAGTCCTACCTCGCGTTGCTGGAGTCGCTTCGGTGGCTCGGCCTCGACTGGGATGAGGGCCCGGAAGTAGGGGGCGCCTACGGTCCCTACCGGCAATCAGAACGTGGAGACATCTACGCAGATGTGGCGCAGCGATTGCTCGATGCCGGCCATGCCTACGAGTGCTTCTGCACCGCTGAGGAACTCGAAGCGCAGCGGGAGGCGGCCCGAGCCGCCGGAAAGGCCCCGGGATACGACCGCACCTGTCGCTATCTCGATCATGCGGCGCGAGATGCCCGAAGAACTGAGGGGCGTCCGGCAGTACTGCGGTTCGCGATGCCCGATCAGGACTGGGAGTGGGACGACATGGTGCGCGGACCGATGCGCTTCGGTCGCGAACACGTTCCCGACTACGTCATCCGACGTGTCAATGGTGATCCGCTGTACACCCTGGTGAATCCCGTCGACGACGCGCTGATGCGCATCACTCATGTCCTGCGCGGTGAGGACCTGCTGTCCTCGACCCCGCGTCAACTAGCGATGTACGAAGCACTCGCGGATATCGGTGTCGGGGATGGGGTCACGCCTCGCTTCGGCCACCTCCCCTACGTCATGGGCGAGGGCAATCGCAAACTGTCCAAGCGCGACCCGGAATCCTCCCTGGCGATGTACCGCGAGCTCGGATATCTGCCCGAGGGCCTGCTGAACTACCTCGCGCTCCTCGGCTGGTCTCCGGGTGACGATCGGGAGTTCTTCGATCTCACCGAGATGGCCCGGCTGTTCGAGATCAGCAGGGTCAACGCGAGCCCGGCGCGTTTCGATCTGAAGAAGTGCACAGCGATCAATGGAGATTGGATCCGAACGCTGTCCCGGCCCGAACTCATCGAGCGCATCCTGCCGTTCCTGCAGGATGCCGACCTCGTCGCGGATTCAGTCACTGCACTGCAGCGTTCGATTCTCGATGAGGCTGTGCCGCTGATCGCTGAGCGCCTCGAGGTGCTGTCACAGGCGGTGGGGATGCTGGGATTCCTCCTCGTCGACGACGCAGACTTCGTCGTCGAACCGGAGCAGGAGGAGGTGCTCGCCCAACCGGAATCGCAGGAGGTGGTCGCTGCATCTCTGTCAGCCCTTCGCGCACTCGAGGACTGGGACGGCGAGGCGATCCAGATGGTTCTTCGCACGGCGCTGGTGGACGGCCTCGGGCGCAAACCCAAGCACGCATTCGGGCCCGTGCGCATTGCCATCACCGGACGGCGCGTTTCACCGCCGCTGTTCGAGTCGATGGCGATCCTCGGACGTGATCGCTGCCTGGCAAGACTCGAGGCTGCACAGCGTCAAGTGGGGTGACCTCCGGCCGCGACAGGCGGACGTCCGCCGCTGGAATCGGCCGTGGCATACTGTTCCGCTGTTGTCCACCCATGGGGTATGGGGTAATTGGCAGCCCGACTGGTTCTGGCCCAGTTAGTCTAGGTTCGAGTCCTGGTACCCCAGC